>DEPD01000070.1 GCA_002358575.1 Lachnospiraceae bacterium UBA3401
TTTATCCATGTTTCTCCTGCTAACTCTCTGATCTTCTGTTTTATGCCGCAGGGATACAGAATCCAGTTCGTCTTTAGTGCGCCAACGGTATAGAAGCCCTTTTTAATAAAAGCATCCATGATATCGCCGCAGGTATACCAGCTGTCGCAAAGGAAATAAGAGACCACTGGTGATACGGGCGGTTCCCTTGCGATCTCCTGCACGATCTTTACCTTTGATTTGGATTTGTCATACATGACGATGGCATAATTAAGGACGATGTCGTTGCAGGAGAGCATGACCGCTACAGCCTGATGTCCTTAGTCCTGCTTCCCCTTGAGATGGGACTGGTGGAAATACGCATCTTCAATCGGGTGCAAAGCCCGTGACGAAGGCTTTGTTTTGGAGGAAATGGTATCATCCACAATGCAGAACACAGGCTTTCCGGACTGCCGGGCTTCCTTATAGATAAACTGGATAACGGTGCTTTTGAGTATGTCTTCCAATTTAGCGTCATCCCATTTTCCTTTATTAAGGAAATGAGCAACCGTGGTACGGTGGCAGGGGCTGAATTTTTCAAAATCAATCGTCTTTCCATGATATCCAAGAGAAAAGACGGATATTAATATGGCCATGGTATGATTCATGGTTGTCTGCGGAAAGACGCGACACAAACTTAATTTTTTAAAGCAGTTGTAAAGTACCTTTGAATGGTATATACTGTTCTCTATAAGACATCATCCTTTGAAGGTTATTGTTTTCTGGACAAAAACAGTATACACCAAAAAAGGCGTGATGTCTTTAGTTTTAGGCCATTTTAAACCACTTTGGTGAAATTTCAAATTTGCTCATTTATAGTCTTTATATTAAATATCACATAACACAGAAATGCGGAAACAATACTGTCTATTATTTCCGCACGCTTATATCCTTCTCTATTTTATATTTTACTATCCCCACATATTGTGAAATCAAGACCGTCAAAACAGTGAACGCCATCAATGAAACCATTTCATTTATATGCAAAAATGTACATCCCCCGGCAAAAACAAATAGTACAGTTACAATTTTCATAACCATCTTTTTTCCATATGCCTTTTCTTCATCATCAAGCTCCCTGTTTATATTTTGTACTGGCGAAATCCATAAAATGAGTACGCTGCTTACTATGATGATTCCCCATGCATTTCGCAATGAAAATGCAAATAAATCATTGAGAACCAATATAGAAGTCTGTACCATAACCGAGCATATAAAACACTTCCAAAAACTATTCAAATGCACGCCCCCAGCAAAACTCCGCAGCAGCATAAAAAAAACTGTTAGTGCAATAAATTCAGGAATCATATGCAAATACACTGCTATGCCCGAACAGACTGCCAAACAGGTCAACATTTCAAGTCCAATCTGAAAACCATATTGATATACCGCATATGATTCCTTTGAAATTGCACCGGAATCAATAACAAATTGTGTTAATTTTTCCGATAACTGCTTCATCATTTACCCCTTTTCATTCTTTTCAGTTCTTTCGGCATTTTGGGCTGATGAAAAATGTAACAGCAAACGCTATCAGCGGATATTGTACCCAGTTTCAATGAAATATCTGCCAAAGTTTTCGCTGCTTGTTTCTTTACATTTTGAACATTCATAATTTATGACTCCTTTCATTTTTTTATTATAATACTACAATAATCTCCCTATTTTTTCTTTATGTAATAAAACCGAGTATTCATGTAACTTTTTCTTTATCCCAATTGTACAATTGAGTAGAAAAATCACCCTGTTACCTGCTCATGCAGTAAAGGAGAGTAGCTTTAATTGTTTATTACTTTGGCAGTTATAAGTCTCAACTGTTTATTGAAATATTTCGATAATATTATAGTTGCAAGTTTTAATAGGCGAGGTAATATTTTCTTTTCGTGTTTGTGTTCAAAAAAAGGACAGTGGCAGTGAATATATCACTACCGCTGTCCTTTAGGTACATATTTTTTTAAATACCAGTTCCACATGACCAGTTCCTCTATTTTTTTCCTGTATTTCTGCATATCGTCCGTTATTTCCAAATAATCATATGCCCCAGCCTCCAATATCTGGAATATATCCTGCGGCGTTCCCTTTTCAACAAGGGCAAGAATCGGCATAAAGTGCCCCATCTTTCCTTTCACCTTGATAATTGCCTCAAAAGTTCCCCGTTCCATCATATCCACATCAAAATGCATGATAACAATATCGACATCAGGATACTCCCCTTTCCCCCAAAAATCATATTTACGCCAAATAAGTTCATATCTCCCCTGCGTTATTTCTTTTGTAACCTGAAACACCCCTTTATTGTCGCTTATCAACAATATTTTGTTCATCTGATACCACCATACTGCTTTCCCTCAAAATTATCTTTTTATTTTAGCATATTTACCTCCATAATTATTTATTATGTAACAATATCGACTGTTGATGTAACTATTCCTGCCCGCCATACAGAACAGCCCTCGCCAAAAATTTATTTGGCACTGTATCCTCAATGCTCACTGTTCCATGATACCTTGCAGCAGCCCTGTACACCGATGACAATCCCACTCCGTGGTTCTGGACATCAGATTTGGTAGTTCTTAATTTCTTATCTTTTGTTTTGCTTAAACATCCGTTATAACTATTTTCTACAAATAACAACAGATTATTTTTATCATATTTCATTTTGATACGTATATACTTTTTGATATCTGCCTTTTGCGCTGCCTCCACGGAATTTTCCAAAAGGTTTCCAAGTATCAGGCATATATCCGCTCCCTTAAAGGGCATCTTCATCGGAATACAGATATCTGCTGTGAAGTCTATCCCTGCTTCCTGCGCTACAACATACCAATATCCAATCAGTGAATCAATCACAATATTGCCGCTGTTTGTGACTGGAGATATTTTCAATCCGCCATCGTCCATTATTTCATTGACAAAAGAGATAATTTTATCATTCTCGCCTTTTTCTGCATATGCCAGAATAGACACAAGATTGTTTTTCATATTATGCTTTACATCCCGGATCTGCAGCATAGAAATCTCACGCTCCTGCTGGTGCCGTTCACACAAATCCAATTGCTGTTCGTAGATAACTGTCATTCGTTTTAACCGTAGGTCGTCTGCCAGTCGGATATAAATATAAAATATCAATATATTCATCCCCAATAAAATTACTGCCACGACAGCCGAATTTAAATTTGCATGCATACTGTCCACACTATGACAGAGCATAAAAATATTATTCATAATATAAATGCTTCCTGTCGGAATCAATACCAGCATAATACTATAGCTGGCGGGCAGATCCTTGATTTCATCATCTGTAAATACCCTTTTTAATGCTATGATCACAAACAGAAATACAAGTTTTGAAACAAATGAGCCAAATTCCGCCAGCATCTGAAGCACTTCAAACTGTCCAAAATAAATCAAAAGTACATATCCACTGAATGTTTCTATCAGCATCCAGATTGCATCAAAGGAAATCGCAAATATACATTTCCGCCAAAGCTTTCCTTCATATATCATCATGACTGCAATCAGCGTGTCCACAATGGTAAGACCAACATGCAAATATGGAGGAAGATCTAAAATGATATCTGTTACTGAAAATATGGCAAGACCAATTATGAGTGCCATTTTCTTTTTCTTTCTGGTAAAAAATATTGAAAAGTAAGCCAGAAACAGATAGATTGAAAATCCTATAAGCAATACATCTATTCCCTTTGACAGTATATTACTTATCAACATGAATCGTATCCTCCATCGAACAGTACTGCTCGCTGATCATCCTTCTTCTATCTTCACTGATTGAGATTTTCTTCCCATTATCCATGATAATAAAATCATACGACTGTCCTATAATATGTCTGTAATTTACAAGATACGACTGATGAACACGCAGAAATGATGCCTTACATGTTTTTAGACTTTCCTCAATCTCATTCAATTTTCCATACAGCATAAATTCTTCTTTATCTGTTACAATTAGAATTTTACGTTTACTGCTTTTAAAATATAAAATATCCTGAACCCGAACCTTATAATTTACTCTTTGATAGCTATACTGATAGTAAAAATTCTGACTGCTTATATCTTCATACGCCGTCTTAAAGCAGTCCTCCATCTCCTGCTCATTTACTGGTTTTACTAAAAACTGAAACGGACGCACCGCAAAAGATTCTTTCATATGATTTTCATGGCTCGTCACATAAATTATCAGTACATTTTTATCATACATCCGTATTTCCTTTGCTGCCGAAATACCATCTTCCTTATCCATTTCTATGTCCAAATAAATGATATCAAAGCAGGCGCTTTCCTTAACTGCCTCCACCAAACTTCTACCATTCCAGAACACTTCCGTTTCTGCATCGACAAAGTTACGCTTTGCGATTTTCTGAATCAGCATCTCGAGTTCCCCTGTAATACGAATGTCATCATCACAGATTGCCACATTCAGCATTTCAATCATCTCTTTTCTCTGTATCATTTTTACGTTTTTCATACGTCTTCTTAACTGCTTGCAGGATTGACCAGACCATTTCCTTGTCATATTTGTCCAATCCCTTATAAACTTCTATCAAATCATAATACTCATCTATATCCTTATTTATTTTCATCTGCCCCTGCAAATCCCTTTTTACATCTGATACTCCTAGCAGATAATCTGTTGTTACGTTAAAATACTCTGCTATACTTTTGAGAATATCAATTTTAATGGTAGTGATATCCCTCTCATATTTGCTGAGTGACTGTTGTGTAATATTCAATTCTGACGCAAGAATTGCCTGTATTAACCTTCTGTTTTCGCGTAGTTCCTTGATACGACTTTCCATAATTGATTACCTCATAAACACAATATACAATTATTTTACTTCATTTTTGTTATATTGATACACTTTATACAAGTAATCAATTACTTAGATATACAAAATGTAAAGAATGAGCAGTACAAAAAATCGCACTGCTCATTCTTTTAATCATGCAACCATATAAACTGTGTTGATGAAGAATTAATTTCCCTGTAAATAATATCAGCCATCTCATCTTCTGACACACCTGCGTTTTCTGCCCCTATACGCCTCCCCAGTTCATTATTATGTAAGTCCATGTCCCTGTGGGCTGTTTTAGGATATCCGTCAGGTTCATATCCTGTAATATCCTTATCCTCATGCGCTGTAGCAAACAGCTCTGCCTTTTCCTCGCCTATCAGTATTGTCATCTCAGCATTCCATATCCCGTGACGAAAGGCATCACTCCTATCACCCTATCCATTAAAACCAAACTTAGCTTCTGTTTTTGATGTTGCTATATTTTTTGCGGTATTTACCTTTAGCACATCAAATGGATAACGGACACATAGCTTTTTTTCAGAATCAGTAAGTGCGTTCCATATATCTATAACACCTCTGCCTTTTTCAAATTCTGAATGCCGTTCATTCATCTGAATAATAATCTGTTCCTCCGTGTACTCTGGATTCTGCTGTCGAATAGTCAGAATTTCATTAATTACAGATATCAATTTATCCTGTTCAAAATATTCCTGTTCAGTTCCAGTTGATTCTCCATCTTCTGCAAATGCTTCAATGGAAAAAGACAACATAACCAATATTGCCACGTTTAAAAAAAGTAGTATTTTTTTCTTCATACTCTGCCTCCATGAAAATTTATATATTTTCATAATAGCACAATATGACCTGCTTAAATTTTTAATGTAACATTACCGCTTATTCATGTAATTTTTTCTTTACATATTTAGTCGATACTTTTTACATTGTAATTTTAAAATGGGACTTAAAGCCAAACAAATATTTTGCGCTCCAAGTCCCATTTTAATTCCATCTTTTCACCATATAGTTATAACTTAAACTCCGCATCGAATTGTATCGAGCGTTTCAACCCCTTGTATATACTGACTCATTACAATTTTTACGGATCTTAGGTTATAATTTCTTATTCTATATTCATTTCTAAATGCCCTGTAAAGTTATTTCCAGTAATACCAATATAGTTTCCACCTTCCGGCAATGTTATTGTTTCTGAATAGCTGTCGGCTGTTTCAAGCAGGATTATTGGATCATCACTTCCAGAAACCCAAAACACTTGCGCTGTTCCCCCGGTAATTTCTAAATCGCAGGAAACAGAAATGTCTTTGCCATTTTCACGCTCGATAGAAGTTCCACCAAAAAGATATTCTGTTTTAGAAAAATCCTTATAATCTGCTGTATAGGTTCCGGTATAGCAGTCATCCCCATATGTCCGATTTCCTTTAAGTGAAAAATCACTTGTGAGAGCTGCATTTCCGGCTGATTGGACAACATTATTATACTGATCCAGAATTTCATCTTTTGAACATCCCACAAGTGACAAACTCAACGTCAGAATGCCCATTGGCAGAAAAAAGATATATTTTTTCTTATAGCGCATATCATCAACCTTTCCGTTATTTTATTTATCTAAAGACAACTAACTTTACTCATTTGCCGATGCCGCATAATTGCTCTACACAGCAGCAGGAAGTTCATCATATTGTACCTCTTTCCATTCAAGGACACCACGGATCGGCATTACCGTTAAACGGATAAAAGCTCCATCTTTCAATTCCCTTGATGTTCCGAATGTAATGTCTTTTCCCTTTCCATTCTCATTATAAGAAAATAAAGTGTATGAGTAATCCATACTTCCGCTAAAGTTAATCACGCCGCCTTTCGATTCGACCTGATCCATTTTACTGTTATCAATTTGTGAATAGTAGTATGTGCTGCCTGCTCCCGAAAGGAACCATATGCAAAAGCAGATAAAGCCTGCTATAATTACGGCAGCCGCCGAAAAACCTACAATCATTTTCTTTTTCATTTCTATATCCTCCACTTACCAACCTTTTTTGGCTATTGCCTTTTTACGCTTTTTTGTTTTTATAACTGGTACATTTCCTTTTGCAGTAAATACAAAAACAGCAGAAATTCCCAATGCCGCAACCATACTAAGCAAACAGGTTAATACATTCCAATGTACAGCAGAATCATAACTTCGGTAACTGATTAAACCCAAACTTGCAGTAACGGGATAAATATTGGCTAACGTAGCATTTCCAGAGGCAAACATACCGCCATAACCATAAACAAAAGCAATAATTGTTCCGATCATATGTCCGTTTGGCATACGGGCGGCGAATGCAATAACAGGCATGACACCAATATACAAAAACAGGCAGTTAAAAATAATCTGGATAAATGTCTGCAATACGGATGTTACAGAAATTCCCGGAAATCCCATCATCAAGTCAGCGATTACCGTAAATTCCGCACTTACCAGTCCAAAAAACAAAGAAAGCAATGCGCATACAAGCAACTTCCCCCACAACAAGTTGCTATACGAAACAGGTATCGTCAAAATGCTTTTCAGCGTATCGTCTTTCCCTTCCCTTGCTATGATATATCCGGCAATTAAAGCAATACACACGGGAAAAATCATGGTAACATTATTTTTGATTACCTGTTCCGTAAAGAAAATGTCCAGACTGTCCCATCCAATGCTGTTGTGGAAAAAAGCGTCAGCAGGACGGAAAGCAGCATTAGAAAAACACCTGCCCATATCATATGATACCGCTTTAATTTCCATATTTCGGTCTTAACCATGCGAAGCATATCATTCATCCCCTCTCTTTTTATACATATAATCAATCAATATAACAGAAAGCAAAGCAATAACGGCTAAAATAATGATTGTCTGAAATGTATTCGGAATTAAATTTTCCAGCATCCCCACGCCGTCCATAGCTCTATGTGCGGTTAAATTCCCTGCACTCCAAAGGGTTGTAAGCGGAATTGGCATTAACCAGCACATTGCTTTCGGCAGCGCACCAAAAGATGATTCGGCTGTCAAACTCAGGACACTGTAAAAAACACATAATAAAACAGAAAATACATAGTTCTTGCTAAAGAACACTACGAGAACGACTAACGGCAGCGTCCCGGCTGTAATAAAAATCCCCATTTCCAGCGCAAAAAATAATCTGTAAGCAATGCTGTTTACTTCTGCAATCATCCCACTGCACAGGATTGATATAAAAGCTGATGTCAGACTAAAAATACTTCCAAAAAAGAACAAGACAATTATTTTTGCCAAAATCATCTGTGTGCTCGTGACAGGAATTGTACGCAGGTTTTTAAATGTATCATTATCCCGTTCCATAAAAAAGAGCATGGCTGCCATCACCCCAATCACGCATGGCAAAAGCAGTTCTACCCCATATCCCATAACAAACTGAAAATAATCGTTAAAAATATTTATTTTGCTGTCATACTGTCCTGCTGTCTGCGGCATTGTCATCAATGCTGTCAGCGGCACGGGAAATAAAAACGCAGAAAGAACAACCAGCCATATAAATTTTTTCCGCTTTAGTTTTGAAAATTCACAAATAACAAGTTTAAGCAATACCTTCACCCCCTGTTACACGTTTGAAGTAATCTTCAAGGCTT
>DEPD01000049.1 GCA_002358575.1 Lachnospiraceae bacterium UBA3401
AAGTTAGTGCATATGGGGCGGTTCCCTGTTGTTTGATGGGTGTTCCACTTATATTGACTACAGAGTAGATGAAATCTGTGTGGGGGGAGATGCTTTTTCCATTAGCGTGTGGGTTGCACCGCGGGCTTTTGAGTGGGACGATCCCAATGCCGCTGAGAATGGAACAGAGCATTTAACTGCAATAGTCAGTCAATATGACAAAAATAAAAAACAGGGAGTGCTTCTGGGATATCAGCGCTTTGGAAGACTGTGTTTTCAAGCTGGGACAGGAGAGGATTGGCTAACACTTTGGGGTGATAATGCAAATCTAAAAAAATATCAGTGGAATTTGGTGACAGCAGTCTTTGACGGCGCCAAAGGAGAGATGAACCTGTATTTGAATAGTACGAAAATTGGTTCAAAACAAGTGCCGGCTGGAACTGCGATCAGCCCTGCAGACAGAAAAAAGTTTTTGGTAGGAAAAAATTCCGACGCGGAACAGATTGCGGCGGGAACCTACAACATGTTTTGTGGCTTGATGGACGAATTGAAAATTTATCAAGGTGTGCTGATCGGGGAGGAAATTACTGTTGGCGAGATACCAGAAATTGCTTTTGCGGACATCTGGATGGAAAATATTCTAACACAAGATATCTATAAGACACAGTATCATGGAGGTCCTTATCAGCACTGGATGAATGAGCCGCACGCGCCATTTTATTACAATGGTATGTATCACTTGTTTTACCAGAATAATATGGTTGGAACCTATTGGCGAAATATTTGCTGGGGGCATCTGGTGAGTGAGGACATGGTGCATTGGAAACCAATTCAGGAGGCTATTACGCCGACGGAAAATTCGGTTGTTCCTGACGGGGTGTGGTCCGGCGGCGCAGCAATGGACGTAAATGGTGTTCCAATATTGTTCTTTACGGCAGGAAATGACAACTATGCAAAGGACGGATTGATTTCTAACCAGAATATTGGCGCAGCATATCCAGCAGATCTCTCAGATCCCAATCTGACAGATTGGATTATTTATGACAAGCTTGCAATACAGCAGACAGAGGGACAGGGAAGGGCTGGTGAGTTTCGCGATGCCCATATCTGGAAAGAAGGCGATAGTTGGTGTATGCTTGTGTGCACAGGGAGTATGAAGTCGGAAGGCGGAAGCGCTATTTTGTATGAAACAAAGACGCTGGAAGTGAAGCCTGATGGGACAATTGATATGGATTGGAAGTATAGAGGACTCGTCTACGAGATGGAAAATCAACCAATGACCTATGGCACAAGCTGGGAACTGCCAATTCTTATGCCGCTTACAAATGAGGCGGGAACAATAACGAAGTATATCTTTATGATTTCGCCTGCGCCCGCAGGTCTCGCCGACAATAAAGTGTACTATTTTTTGGGTGATTTTAGCGTGGAGACTGGAAAGTTTACACCAGATGAGGACTTTGATAACAATCCATCACTACTTGATTATGGATGTAATGTTTTTACTGGACCAAGTGTATTTGTGGACCCACAGAGCGGTGATGTATGTGTGTTTAGCATTATGCAGGATCAAAGGACAGGCGCGGAGGAAGGTGCTGCTGGGTGGGCACATTGTGTTGGTCTGACAAGAAAAATATGGCTGAATGATGAGGGAACCGATGTGAAAATGCGTCCCATTGATGCGCTGCACTCGCTGGAAAATACTGTGCTGGCGGAGAAAGAAGACCTTACATTGGAGCAGGCAAATGACGTTTTGGCAAATATAAAAGGTGACATGCTCTATATTCGTGTAGAGTTTTCCGCAAATGACGCAAAGGAGTTTGGTATTCAGCTCAAATCAAATGGGGACACCGATAAGACTTCTTATACATACAATGTTGAAATGGAAACCATTGCGGGCGATACACGGAACAAGGGAGGGGCGGCTTCGCTGAATCATGTTTCTGGTCCTCTTTTGCTGGAAGATGGAAAGCTTTTTGTGGAAATTTATATTGATCGCTCTCTAGTGGAAGCCTTTTTTAATGATACAAAGTCTATTTCAATGCGTTCTTACAGTGATTATGATTCGCAGGAAATACAATTGTTTTCAGATGGGGACGTTTCCATTAATCATTTATATGTAACAGATATGCAGTCGATATACAGTGAATAAAGGCTGTATAATAGGATAGGAAACAAGATGGCGATTCTATTTGTGTGACTGTAATGTAAATCACAGCATCAGTCTTGTGGCGATTGTATCGGCGCAGGCTGGTGCTGAATTTAAAATAGGAGGAAATGTATAATGAATCGATATGATGTGGTGGCATTGGGTGAACTACTGATTGACTTTACAGAAGATGGAAGAAGCGCACAGGGAAATCCATTGTTTGAGGCAAACCCAGGCGGCGCACCTTGCAATGTGCTTGCAATGCTCTCAAAGCTTGGAGGCAAAACAGCTTTTATTGGAAAGGTTGGAAAGGACTTTTTCGGGGAACAGTTGAAGTGTGCAATCACAGAGGTTGGCATTAACGCAGACAATCTGCTTATGGACGAGGAGATTCATACGACTCTCGCGCTGGTACATACGTATCCTGACGGCGATAGGGATTTTTCTTTTTATCGAAATCCTGGCGCGGATATGATGCTGCGAGAGGAAGAACTCAATAATGATTTATTGAAAAACACAAGGATATTTCATTTTGGTACGCTTTCTATGACAGATGCAGAAGTGCGGAAGGCAACGAAAAAAGCAGTTGAGATTGCAAAGGAAAATGGCGCATTGATTTCCTTTGACCCCAATCTGCGCCTGCCGCTGTGGAAGTCCTTGGAGGAAGCAAAGGAACATACAGCTTACGGGCTGTCTCAGTGTGATGTTTTAAAAATATCTGACAATGAGATTCAGTGGTTTACTGGGGAGAAAGAGTTTGATGCGGGTATTGAAAAGCTTCGCAGGGCATATCCAATTCCACTTATATTGCTTTCCCTGGGAAAGGAAGGCAGCAGGGCGTATTACAAAGAGCTTCGCATTGAGGTGAAATCCTTTTTGCAGGAAAATACGATAGAGACGACAGGAGCAGGCGATACTTTTTGCGCTTGTTGTCTGTACCATGTGTTAAAGTATGGGATTGGCGAATTTGATAAACAGAAACTTGCAGAGATGTTGACCTTTGCAAATGCGGCAGCTTCGATTGTCACAACTAGAAAAGGAGCGCTGCGCGTAATGCCTGCGAAGGAGGAGGTAGAGGCGCTAGTACACAAATCAGCGCTCAATGTCAACAGTTCTAGTATATCGTCTTAATGCGTATTCTCCGTCATGGGCTTCGCATGGAAAATAGGAGGACATATTTCTGGCAGAAGTGATGCGTGTGACACCGCAGCGTGCAAAAAGTTCTATATATATATTGCGCTTTTCGGGAGTGCAGATGAGTCCGGCTGTCTGCAAAAAACCTTTTTTCCGGCGGAGCACAGGTACAATTTGATCTTGCGGCAATCGTTTGACAAGAACACTACACATCATGGGGGAGAGTTCTAATTCACTGTCCTGACATACTGTGAGGCGGCAGTTGTCCCCACGATATTCGTTGGTATTATTCTGTGTTCCATAAATTAATTGTTCTAAATATTTCGTATAGCGCATTAATGTCAGATATGCGCGCTCACCAATTGCTCTGCTATTATGCTTTGTTGCTGCTTTTTCAAGAATAGGAAGAAAAACTTTGCAAAATTTATGCAGGTCTGTTTCGTCTTGCGTGTTGAGGAAGATAGTTTGACAAGAACTGCACAAAAGCTGTTTGGTTGTGGCAAGGTGCTCTGCAAGTGCGGAAAGTTCTGTTAATATATGGTCTAAATTTACGGCTTCTGCAATATAGCAGAAACCCAATTTATGTCCCCATTCAATTAATTTAGCACCAGCAGGCGCAAGGGAACGAACAGCTTTTACAGCTTCTTCTCCGCCCCATACTGAGATTCCGTCCGCAAGATCCGCCATGCGCTGCATTGCGTGAATATCCGTTGAAGGCGTGTCAAAGACCATAATATAGTCTGCGAGTGCAGGTTCTAAGGCGATTAGTCGAGAGATAATTTCAAGTGATAGTCCATTGTCCGCCTGTGGAAGTTTTAATATATTAATATTGCCTGTAAGAAGTCCCTCTGCTATACTAAAGGCAGGTAATCCGTCCATATTTCCGGCTGCAATATGAAAAAGTACACCAAGTGGCATTATTTGACTGCGAATAGCAGATTGATTATTTGAGGGCGCAGTGCTGCCCAACTCTGTTTGTAGTTTCCATTCCAGATTTTCACGGGAAAGCATGGCAGCCGCCAGCAGTTTATACTGCATGGGAGCGTCTGATGGGAGCGTGGCAAGAAGCGCATCTTGTTTTCCGGCAGCAATTTCTCTGCCAAGCGCGTCGATAGCAGCAATTACAGTCTCTGCAGAAAGTGATTTTTTGGTGAGTGTGTGGTTGATGTATGGTTCCATTTCAGATAAGATGCGGTCTTGTTCGGCGCTATCAAAAAGATTGCCTTTATATAAAATCATTGTTTTCTCCTTTTATTATATCAGCGGCACCAGCAGCACAAGTTTTAATCTCCGTGGGTGCCACACGACCAATAATTTCAAGATATGGTGTGTGAATGTTACAACCGCACTTGCTGCCGTTGTGCAGAACACCGAGATCGTCTGTCATGACAGAGAGGATAGGCGTGGCGTTTATCATGGGTGTAATGAGGTTTACAAGTCCGACAGTTCCTTCTGGCACTGGTTTTAAGGTATTGACATCACGAATTATTACACGACTGTACACTGGGACATGAAAATGATGATTTGGGCAGTCACAGTAAAGTATTGGGTGTTCTACTGCGCCAAAAAACTCCACAATATCTTGGTCACTTATGCCAAAAACTTTTTCTGCCAAGTTGTAAAAGGTTGCCTTGTCAGCTTGTTCTGCATAGAATTGTTTCCAGCCACCGCCCAGCATAATTTTAGAACCTTTTTTTAGAGAAATATAAATGCCTTGTTCATCCATCATTTTCATTAGAAAAAAAGTATAGGATGGAAAGCCCATAAAGCGCACAGGGAACATAGAATTGGATAGTTTTTTTAGTGTGGAGAGGATTCCGTTAAAATCTGGCGTATAGGCGCCGTTTTTGCATTTTAAGATATATTTACGGCTGATGGCAGGTGCAAATAGAGTCGCTCCAAATGCAGTCTTGGTGACGGCGGTATGATTGCTGCGGTGTGGTTTGTAACCCATAACAATGTAATGACAAGGAATAAGGGAAATCAGTTGACGTCTATGCATAATTTTGCAGGACATTTTGAGCGCGCAGAACAGACCACCAATATCAAATCCAATTTCGCTAAAGTTTCCACTTGTGCCGGAGGAAGTTGCTCGAATGAGTGCTGGTGCTGATTTCAATCGATGTCGTTTGAACAATAGAGTGGGGAGACAGGGCAAACGTGCTATGTCATCAATGGAATGAAACGAATCCGCGTCAACGCCAAGATGCGCCGCAATTGTTTGGTATTCTTGACAGTGTGTATAGTGATAAGAAAAGTTCTCTTTGACTGCATTGATAAAGATAGTATCGGATTGTGTATCATAAGGATTTTTGACAGAAAAAAGACTGCGGTGATATTTTTTCATAATAACGGCTCTCCTTTTCTTTTGATTATAGCGCAGACTGCGTGATGTGACAAGAATTGTTTCGATAAGATTCAAAAACGAAAGAAATTCGTAAGAATTTGTCAATAGTTTTGAAGAAATAGGCTGTTACAATTATATTAGAGCGTGTGGGAAAGAACTTTTTGAGAAGCACGCAAGAAAAAGGAGGCAATGAAGATGTCAAACGCAAATATAGTGCAAACAAATCAATTAACAAAAATTATTGACAGCAAAGAACTTGTAAAAGATGTCAATATTCATGTGAAGAAGGGTGAGATATATGGGTTTCTTGGACCGAATGGCGCGGGCAAGACAACGGTGATGAAGATGCTCACGAATCTCTGGAAGCCGACTTATGGGACGATTGAGTTATTTGGAGAAATACTTACACCAACCTCTTATGAAGTGCTGAAAAGAATGGCAAGTATTATTGAATTTCCATGTTTTTATGAGCATATGAGCGGTAGGGAGAACTTGAACTTGCACTGTGAATATATGGGGTATTATACACCCGGCAGTGTAGATAATGCTCTTAAAATGCTGGGACTATTGGATGCTAGTAAGCAACAGGTGAAAAAATATTCCTTGGGAATGAAACAGCGTCTCGGAATTGCCCGCGCAATTTTGTGCAGACCAGAACTTCTAGTGCTTGATGAGCCAACAAACGGTCTTGACCCTGCTGGAATGAAACAGTTGCGAGATTTGTTTAAGATGTTGTGTTTAGAATATGGAATAACAATAATTATTTCTAGTCATATCCTCTCGGAAGTGGAGAGTATCGCTGATACAATTGGCATTATTGCGCACGGCAGAATGATGCGAGAGATTTCTATGCAAGAAATTTCCGAGATAAATACCGCATATATAGAACTTACTGTGACAAATACAAAGGCGGCGGCTTATGTGCTGGCCGACAAGTTGGAATTGAAGAATTTCAAGGTGGTTGACGCACATCATATCCGTATTTATGAAGACTGGATTCAAACAAGTGAGCTGTCAAAAGTGTTGGCTCTAAATGATGTGGCAATTGAGTTTATTGGCAGAAAATCAGAAAGTTTGGAGGATTATTTCCTGAAAATTACAGAGGAAGGTGACAGATTATGATAAAGCTGATTCGATTGGAGTGGAAGAAAAATAACATATTAAAATATATCCGAAATGCGGGGATTACAACAGCTATTCTTTTATTATTTATGATTATGATGGCGTGGGAGCTTGAGACAGAAGAGACAATAGAGATGTATGGAAAAGGAATGCTAGATAGTTCCGTGGGATTGTTTGTCCATATGTCCTACATTATTTTTACGGGGGTGATGATTGCGGCGTTCATTGTTGGAGCTTATGAAAAAAAGACAATGAACCTTATGTTTTCCTATCCAATCAAGCGCAGTAAGATTATTTTGGCGAAAATTTGTGCAGTGTGGATCTTTAATTTTCTGGCGATGGTGGGCAGTAAACTTGTGATTTATTTTGGTTTGATTTTGACAAAATCTTTCACAGGAATAATAGCGGAAAGTATTCCGATTAGGGAGTTGTCATTTTGGTTGGATATCGTTCTTGGATCAGCAGCGATGGTGAGTATCAGTTTTATCGCGCTTCCAATTGGCTTGAAAATGAAGTCGTCCAAGACAGTAATTGTTGCGTCAGTGATTATTGTGTGTTTTACACAGGGCAATATTGGATCGGCGACATTGGCGAATAATATACCATTCTATGTGATTTTGCTTGTTGCAGCCGTAGTTTCGATTTATCTGTCTGTCTATAATATAGAGACAAAAGATTTACTATAATGGTATTGTAAAAAGTTTAGCAGGGAGATAAATCTTCTCTACTCAATTTCTTGAAAGTTCTTTCTCTGTTTTTAAATCTGGTGAAAAGATAGGAATTGTGATAAGATAATAAGAAACAGAATGAAACAATAAATATAGGCTGTAGATGCAATAGAGGAAGGAAAATAAAATAATGAAAGTTTTACTGGTAGAGGATGACACAGAAATTAGTGAGATGCTAAAAAACTTTTTAATGACAGAAAATTTTGAGGTGGTAACTGCCTATGACGGGGAAAGTGCCTGTGAAAAGTTTTTTGCAGATACATACAGCATTGTGTTGTTGGATTTGATGATTCCTAAAATCAGTGGAATGGAGGTTATGAAAACAATCAGGGCATCTAGCACAGTGCCAATCATAATTCTCTCTGCAAAAGATACAGATTCGGACAAGACGCTTGGGCTTGGACTTGGGGCAGATGATTATGTCGCCAAGCCATTTTCTGTCACAGAAGTGCTTGCCAGAATCAAAGCAAATATTAGAAGAACTACACAATATACGGCGCCTGCTGTTGTGGAGAATGATATTATCACAAAAGGGGAGCTGGAGCTCAACACAAGCGATTATTCGGTTATGAAAAATGGGGAGAAAATCGAGTTGACCGTCAAGGAATTTGAAATTTTAAAGCTTTTAATGAAAAATCCAAAAAAAGTCTATACAAAGGAGCAAATGTATTCGCAGATATGGAATGACGCTTATCTGGGTGATGAGAATGCGGTTAATGTTCATATTAGTAGACTGCGCAATAAAATTGAGGACAATCCCCGCGATCCAAAATATGTCGTAACAGTATGGGGAATTGGATATAAATTGGGAGAGGGGAAATGAACAGAGGAACACAGGCAAAGTTGAGAGAAATCACCAACAAGTTATCTGATATTTTAGAACAAGACACAGATGAGCAAGTGATGGTTTTTACGGATAACAAGACGCTGATGGATTTGTGTGGACAAATTAATTTGCTGTTGCTAGACAGGCAGAAGATAAAAGCGGATTTCCGAAAGCAGGAAATTGCTTCCAAGAAAATGCTTTCAAATATTTCACATGATATCAAGACACCACTCACTGTCATTTTGGGGTATCTGGAAATTATGCGACTGAGTAATTATGAGGACAAAACGCTGCAAAAAGTGGAGTCAAAGGCAAAACAGGTTATGGATTTGATTGACCAATTTTTTACACTGGCAAAGTTGGAAGCCGGAGACAAAAATATTGAGATGGTAAAAATTAACATCTGTGAATTGTGCAGGGAAAATGTGCTTGGTTATTACGAATTGTTGATGCAAAAGAATTTTGTAGTGGATATTGTGATTCCAGAGCAGACAATTTTTGTGCAGGGTGACAGGGAGTCTATTGACCGAATCCTGTGCAATCTGCTGACAAATGCTATACGATATGGCAGTGATGGCAAGTATATTGGGCTTTTTTTGCGGGAAGAGAAGGATTTTGTCTATATTGATGTGATTGACAAGGGAAAAGGGATAGAAAAACAGTTTGCTGCCAGCGTGTTTGAACGGCTTTATACAATGGAGGATTCCCGCAATCGCAGCATACAAGGAAATGGTCTGGGACTTACGATTGCCAGAAACCTTGCTAGACAGATGGGCGGCGATATTTTACTGCAAAGTGAGCCGGAAGTGCAGACGGTATTCACTGTAAAATTACGGAAGTATCTGGACTGTTATAAGGAATCAGATTTTTAGCGAATATAGAGATACTGAGAGGTATCAGGAAAGATTATGTGTAATATAAATGAATTTTTTTGATAGATATCAAATAGAAAATGACAAAAGATTGTTGACATTGAATCAACATCAAAAAAGAATTTTGGCGCTTATGTGTCTGGAATGATTTTAATGAAAAGACAAGGTGGTGAAAAATGAATATTATGTTAATTGTTAATTATTGTATCAATATTCCAAGAGATGAATTTTTTCATGCGGAAAGTGGAAAAGTAAACGAAGAGATGATGGAGCGACTGGAAACATTATTTCCTAAAGAAATTGCATTGACAAAAGAGGTTGCTGCTCAAAGAGAACATCTTATACATTATCCATTGATTGAAAATAAAAATTCCTTGCGGTGTGCTTGTTGCGGAAGATGGTTGTATATGCCAGAACAGGAATATTTACCGGTAAGTCTTGAATACTGTCAAATGGTAGAGGGAATCCCGCTGTGTCCTAGCTGCACATAGGAGTTGGAAGCGGATATGAAAAAGGAGGCATTTGTTCAGAAGTTGAGGGAACAAATGCCGAAGTTGTGATAATAAGCATTGTCAGCACAGAGGTGTTTTTCTATGCCTAAACTATTTTATCTATTGCATTTTACAATAGAGATGTCCATTAAATTCATGAAACAGGCTTTCTTCCTTTTTGGTCATAAATATGATTAACCCGTCATTTTGAAAAGACAGTTGGAACTGTACAGTGCCAACATACGCGTCTATAATGTGTGCTTTTATAAGTAAAGTGCCATCGAATAACCATGCGCCGCTTGCAGCATATTGGAGGTTATAGATGGGGAAAGAACCTGTCTGCATCGAACCTATGCCAAATGAGATAGTATAGGGTGTATTTTTGTGCGTGAAAGACAAAGTTCCTGTATTTTCTCCAAGTAGCACACAAAAGCTTTGAAAATCAGATGACTCATTCTGAACATAAAATATTTCGCCATTTATAGAATAAAAAAATTCTGGAACACAAGCATTTTTTGTGAAAGTGTTTTTGGTAGGTATGTCTTGTGTAAACGCATTTGTCAGAGGCTTGATTGCAAGGGATGAAAGCGTCTCATTGAGCGCCTTTTCTGCTATTTTATTGTGAGGAAGCGCCTGTTTCTGTATATGAGGAAGGAGTTCTTCGTAAAGCGCATCATAAATCTGCTGGTTGCCGCCTTGGATGCTCTGTGTGTCTGCAGTTGTCACACAGATAAGCTGATAATCAGGTAAGAAAATAATAAGTTGTCCGCCCATTCCATAGCAAGTAAATCCGTTTCGTTCATTGCGCCAGAATTGCAAACCGTATCCTTGCGCTTCGCTTGGAAGTGGAGCTGTCACACAGTTTGCTGTCAGTGGGGACACTGCCATATCAATGTAGGAGGAGGACAGTAACTGTTCTCCAAGGACAAGCCCTTTGTGGACGATAAAATAACCAAATTTCATCAGGTCTATTGGGAGTGCAACCAAACCGCTGCCGCCCATTGATACCCCAAAGGGGTCTTTTATCATATAGGATTCTTTGGAAAATCCAAGTATATGCAATTTTTCTTTTAAGTAATCAAGCATATTTTGTCTGGTCAGCTTTTCTACTAGTGCACAAAGCGTATGGGCAGCAGATGTGTCATAGTGAAATACTGTTCCAGATGGATGCGTAGGCGGCGTGGTAAAAAAGCTTGCCACCCAATCCGACGACAAGTCAAGTTTGTAGGTGGTGGAAGCGTGGCATGTGCGCATCATCAACATATGTTTAATGGTCATTTGGGCAATCCATGGGTGTATATCTCCCTGGGCAGGTAGTTTTTCAGGAAAATACTTTATAATTGGGTCTTCGAGTGAAATAATACCTTCGTCAACAAGCAGACCGATTGCGATGGAAGTGAAACTCTTGCTAATGGAAAACATGCGGTGTAGGCTGTTCGCCGTCAAGGGGGCATAATAACCTTCAAAAATTAGTTTGTCACAGTGCATGAGCAGGAGGCTGTGCATGGGAATTTGTCGTTTTTGCAGTCTGTCTGTCAATCGAACGATACATTTGCTAGGAATGCCAGTTTCTTCTGGGGAGGCTTTTTCAAATGTGAGCATAATATGTTCTTCCTTCTATAGATGAAATAATTTATCAAAATTGATGTCCTTTGGCTTGTTGCAGAGTTGTTGAATTATATTTTTATTATATCAGATTTCTCCACCCTTACAAGTTATTTGTTATATTTTGTTATGGTAAAACTATAGTTATTTGTTACTTTTCATGGGTGTGAGGGGGGTAAATTAAAAGGCTTTACTCTTTTTGCAGAATTTGTTATCATTAATTCAAAGAAAAACAGGTGATTGTACGCCAAGTAATGCTGTATATTAGTATTGAAATATTTTTCAGACAAAAGAGAGCAAACTATGTCGGGACAGGGATGTTTATAGTTTGTATACTGTGATTACAGTGAAGGAGGCTGATAAGCATGGAATGGACAGAGGCAATCAGGAAGGCCGTCAGTTATATTGAAAGTCACATCACAGAGGAGATTACGATGTATGATGTGGCGGCATATGTCAATGTTTCCCCGTTTTATTTTCATAAAGGATTCAGTATCCTGTGTGGGTATTCTATAACGGAATATATCAGGAACCGCAGGCTGGCACTTGCTGGGGAGGAATTGATGAGCAGCGATACCACAGTGATAGCGCTTGCCATGAAGTATGGATACGATTCCCCCGACAGCTTTGCGAAGGCATTTACCCGATTTCACGGATGTTCACCGTCGGCTGTGCGCAGAGATAAAACCATGCTTAAGGCGTTCGCACCGCTGAAATTAACAATATCATTGAAAGGTGGTTATGCAATGGATTACAGAATTACGGACAAAGAGGCGTTTACTGTTCTAGCGGCGTCAAAGACATTTGACTATGAAAATGCAAAGAAGGAGGTTCCGGCATTTTGGCAGGAGCATTATGCTTCTGGAGCAGGAAAGTATGTGTGTGGAATGTTTGGTATTAATATTGACCTGCAGATGGGGAATGAGCGATTTGAATACCTAATTGCGGATATCTACAACCCGTCTGTGGAAATTCCAAAAGAATTTGAAGTGCGCATGATTCCGGCATTCACATGGGCAGTTTTCCCATGCAAGGGCGCGCTTCCACAGGCACTTCAAGATGTCAATGAGAAAATATTTTCTGAATGGCTGCCGGCACTGCACGACTATGAGTTTGCGGCAGGGTATTGTGTTGAGATGTACGACGCACCAGACAAATATCCCAATGGAACAGCAGACGAGAACTATTATACAGAAATATGGCTTCCTGTTAAAAAGAAGGATGTATAATTCGACTCATTCCTCCGTCTTGCACTGATACAAATATCAAGCACTTTGTATACGAGGATTAAAAAAACGGTGTACTAGCGTTATCATAATCCACTGGTTTTAGATGGCTGGTTAAGGTAGCCAAAAGGAATGGTTTATGTTATACTTGCGTTGAGGGAACATAGAAATCAAAAAAGGCATTTATGAGCGTATAATATTTTTTATTTTGAAAATTATGTAACATTTATTTTGAAACACATTATTTGTAAAAATGATGTGTTTTTCCTTATAAAGGAATATTTATTATTTGTTTACTCAGATACAGGCATTTATGGATTTCATTATATTAAGGAGTTGTAGGAAAATGCCTGAAAGGAATGGACAGAAGTGTTTTGATTGCTTTACATAGATAGTTTAGTATAGATAAAGGAGGAGCATGCTATGAAAACAAGACTGCCAATGGGAATTGAAAATTTTAAAGAAATACGACAACAAAATTTTTACTATGCCGATAAGACAGGATTCATCAAAGAACTTATGGAAAATTGGGTAAAAGTTAATCTTTTTACGCGTCCAAGGCGTTTTGGGAAAACTCTGATTATGAGCATGTTAAAATGTTTTTTGAGATCGGCAGTGACAGTATCTTGTTTGATGGACTTGAGATTTTGAGTGAAAAAGAACTTTGTGAGGAGTATATGGGAAAGTTCCCAGGGATTTCTATCACATTAAAAGGAGTAGTTGGAAGAACGTTTGATGAGGCTAAAAGTATGCTTCGACGAATTATTGGCAAAGAGGCACAAAGATTTCAGCTTCTGATGGAGAGTAGTTACTTGACAGATATAGAACGTCAGCAGTATAACACACTTATCAATATAAATCAAAAAGGCGTTTTTACAATAAAAGATGAGGTTTTTTTGCTAACACTGTCCTAATTGCTAAAAAGCATTACGGGAAAGAAGTAGTGATATTGATTGACGAGTATGATGTGCCACTTGATAAGGCGTATCAATCAGGCTATTATGATGATATGGTAGATTTAATTAGAAATTTGTTTGGGAATGCGTTTAAGACAAATGAGAACCTGTATTTTGCTGTTTTGACGGGGTGCCTTAGAATATCGAAGGAGAGCATTTTTACTGGGCTAAATAATTTTAATGTGTATACGGTCAAAGATGTCTAGTACAATGAATATTTTGGTTTTACGGATGCAGAGGTCAGACAAATGTTGGAGTATTATGGATTTATTGAAAAATATAATGTTATAAAATGGTGGTATGATAGCTGCCGATTTGGCGCATTTGAAATTTATTGTCCTTGGAATGTAGTGAGTCATTGTCATGCGCTGAAAATGCAGTATTCTATAAGTCCACAGAATTATTGGGTAAATACCATTGGCAATGATATTATTAGGCGATTTATTAATAGGGCGAAGACAACAACCCGTGATGAGACAGAATTGTTATACGATGGATATTTGTAGAACAGATTCAAGAGTGGTTTTAGGAGGAGTCTGTAAAAGATATAGAAAAGCTGGAAAGTTTTTGCAGGCATTTGCGGAAAATAATACTATAGCAATTGAGAAAGGTTTTAATGATTATCTCTGGAATACTATTAGCATTTGTGACATAAGTGTCAAAAAAGAAATGAAAGAGAATTTTTATCATGGGATTTTATTACGACTTCTGGCATATATGGATGGGTGGCTGGTAAAGTCAAACGCGGAATCGGGAGAGGGCTACAGTGATATTAGTATAGAAATTAGACAACGGGAAACAGGTATCATAATAGAATTGAAGTATGCAGAAAATGGTACTTTTGATGCAGGGTGTCAAGAGGCGTTAAAACAGATAAAGGATAGAAGATATGAGAATATATTAATAGATAATGGTATGAGAACAATTTACCAATATGGATTGCGTGCTATAAAAAACGATGTAAAGTAGTGTCGGAAACGGTTGTGATAAAGAATTATATTAGCGGTCAAAAAGATTACGGGAAAGAATAAAAGAGATGAATCGGTGGATATGATGGGAGAAACAATAATTGGAGAGAAAATAGTATTATGAATAATTTTAAGAAGTATGACAAAATGAAAGGCGGTCTATATGGGTTGCTGATTGGTGATGCGTTAGGTGTTCCATATGAATTTCATTCTGCAAAGCAAATTCCGCCATATGAAAAAATTGAAATGCAGCCGCCGTTTGGATTTCAAAGGACACATTCCGGCATTAAATTAGGCACATGGTCAGATGATGGTGCGCAGGCGCTTTGTCTGTTGGATAGCCTAGTAAGTTGCGGTTCCTTTCAGTTAAAGGATTTTTCGGACAGATTGTTGGCGTGGTACTTGGAAGGAAAGTGGGCAGTGGACAACGTTGTTTTTGACGTCGGGATACAGACGAGTGAGGCATTGAATGCCTATCGGATTGGTAAAGCACCAGAGGAATGTGGCTTATTGCGTCCGAATGGCAAGGGAAATGGTGCACTTATGCGTGTGCTGCCGCTTGCGCTTTGGCACAAGGGAACTGATAAGGAGTTGGTGTTGGATGCACATGAACAGTGTCTGATTACACACGGAAATTTATGCAATCAAGTATGCTGTGCACTGTATTGCTTGGTGGTACGTTTTTTGCTGAATGGGGCAGAGTTTTCGTCAGCTCTTGTGACTGCAATTTCAATTTTGAGAGAAATTTATAAAGCGATGCCAGAATATGAACAGGAGTTTGAATGGAGTGTGCGGCCGGAAGAACCTTGGATTGGAAATGGTTCTGGATATGTGGTGGACTGTTTGCGTAGCGCATTTATGATTATGAAAGTTGCATCAAGCTATGAGGAGGCGGTGAAACGAGCAATTATACTTGGTGATGATACAGACACGACAGCATGTGTCACAGGCGGGCTTGCTGGAATTGTATTTGGATTTGATGGTATTCCACAGCGATGGTATAAGAAGCTGCGGGGAAAAAATTTATTGAATACATTTATTTCTTAAACGAATCTTAAACATTTACCTAATTGGAATTTAATAAAATACTGTTTATACTTGGGTTGTAAGGAACTGAAAACTGGGGAGAAAAGAAAATGTACAA
The DNA here is from genome assembly GCA_002358575.1 of Lachnospiraceae bacterium UBA3401. Lineage (GTDB taxonomy): Bacteria > Bacillota > Clostridia > Lachnospirales > Lachnospiraceae > COE1. The sequence continues at coordinate 15,545 of DEPD01000049.1, forward strand.
TGTACTGGTATGTGATGATGAGAAAGATATTGTGTCAGCGTTAAAAATTTATCTGACAGCAGAGGGGTATCAGGTGTATGAAGCCTATAATGGGAAGGAGGCTTTGGAAGTGCTCTCGCGGGAGGAAATACATTTGGTGCTTATGGACATCATGATGCCAGTGATGGATGGCATTACAGCTATGGTAAAGCTGCGGGAACAGAGCAATGTGCCTGTTATTATGCTGACTGCTAAAAGTGAGGATACAGATAAAATTTTGGGGCTCAATATCGGTGCGGATGACTATGTAACGAAGCCCTTTAATGCAGTGGAGCTCCAAGCGCGCGTGAAATCTCAGCTAAGACGATATATGCAGCTTGGCAGCAGAGTGATGCCAGAGGAAAGCGAGATATTGACTATTGGGGGCATTGCGTTGGATGACCGCAAAAAGGAAGTGACACTTGACGGAGAAAAAACGGCATTGACACCAACCGAGTACGATATTTTGAAATTTCTCATGGAAAATCCAGGAAAGGTTTATTCTCCAGCACAAATATATGTTGCTGTGTGGAATGACAGTCCCTTTGGCACAGAAAATACAGTGGCCGTCCACATCAGACATCTGCGGGAAAAGTTGGAGTATAATCCGGCGGAACCAAGGTATTTGAAATCAGTCTGGGGGCGGGGCTATAAGCTGGAAACAGGAAAAGGAACAGGTGATGTTTAAGGTGAAAAGGTTAAGAGAGTCTTTGCTGGTAAAATTAATTGCAAGGATACTTTGTATTGTCTCAGTGATAGGGTGCGCTTTGCTGGGATTCTGTTTTTGGATAGGAGTGTCTGAAAATTTAACAGATAAGACACGTTATGAAGTGTTGAGAAATGTTTATGAAAATATCAATGTAAGATATTCTATAGAGGCAGTAAATCATCTCTATTCTGGAAACAGCCGTCATGAAGAATATTTGAGAGAAAATTATTTTAAATATGGCATTCTAAAATCAGATAATCTTAGAGAGATTGATTTTCATGAGCGCAATTCTTATCAGGAAACAAATATGACAGATGATGAGCTGGCAGCACTGGAACCAGAACAGCTTTATTTGTGTAAAATTATAAAAGGGGCAGAGGGGAACCTATACAATATAGAGATGGGATATTATAGTAATAATATGGACAGCGATGTAGTCGATGATGATAGTATAGCGCGCTTGGCTTATTATTATGCGGATAGAATCTGTTATGATTTGGCAAAAGGAATCCTATATTATCGTGCGGAAGGCAATTATTATCCAGTGCAAAACGTGTCCCTTTATTATGAAGCACAGGATAAGCAGATGGTCTATAATTATGTTTATGATTTTACAAATAAAGTTTATCAGCTAATTGATAAAAATGCGATAGAAAATATTCCATGGGTGGAAGAAGCAATAACAGAGTCAAGTGCTTCTGAAGAGGTGCAAGATACTGATCCTTTGGTGGCAGAAATTCTTGGCGAGCCAGGGAATTTCGTAAATTTTGCAGATTTGAACAATACAACATTTAGCTATCATAATTGGGGAACAATACTTTTGGATGACATCAGAAGTATCCGTGGTGATGAGCTAACAATAATTGACTCTAATCGTTTATCGGACACTCTTTTTATCAATAAGCCAGGATATTATTTGAACGAAGATTTTACGCTTGTGGTTGAGGAGGAGGTTTCGCTGGAAAGCTACTGGGTAGCGTCTATCGTTCCCAATTCGGTTCCTGTAAACATTATGAACAGTAGATATAGTCAGAAAGGGTGGATTATCCAATTTTATTTTGATATGACAGACAGAAATTTTGGGCAAAGACTTGGCTTGAGCATATTTGCAATGATACTGTCATTTGTTTTTTTACTCTATGCTGCTGGGCACCGCAGGGGAGTGGATGGAATCGTACTCACACCGTTTGACAAGATTCCAATTGATGTATTTAGTATTATTATCTTTATTGTGGAGATTATATTGGCCCTTTTGGGATTGTATTCTATAAAAGCGCTTATATTGCTAAAATATGCACTGATTTGTATTGGATTGCTGGGTGCGTTTGGAGTGATAATGGTAGCGTTTGCACTTGAGTATCTACTGAGTATATGTGTGCGTTTCAAGGCAGGTAAATGGTGGCAAAATAGTATTTGTTATCGTGTCTACAATTGGTGTCGCAGTGGTTTTGTATATCTTTTAAAAAATATGACTCTGATTCGGAAACTCATTTTTATTTTTGGAATTATTTCTTTTGTAGAGTTTTTTGTTCTGATAAGTTTTAGCAGAGATACAATCTGTGTATTATGGTTTATAGAAAAACTAATTTTTTGTGTTGTTCTATGTATACTGATGGTTCAATTACACACATTACAAAAAGCAAGCCAAAATATGGCGCAGGGAAATCTTTCGTATAAGATTGACGTTGACAAAATGTTTTGGGAGTGCAGAAAACACGGGGAAAATCTGAATCGAATTGGTGAGGGTATGTCGAGGGCAGTTGATGAGCGCATGAAAAGTGAGCGTCTTAAGACAGAACTGATCACAAATGTATCACATGATATTAAGACACCACTCACTTCAATTATTAACTATGTGGATTTGCTTTCGAAGGAGGAATTGTACAATGACAAGGCAGCAGAGTATCTTGAAGTGCTTAATAGACAGTCTTCCAAATTAAAAAAACTGATTGAAGATTTGGTGGAGGCTTCCAAAGCTTCTTCTGGGAATATGTCTGTCGATAGCCAACAGCTTGAGGCTGGCGTTTTTGTGACACAGACAGTGGGGGAATTTGAAGAAAAACTCAAGGCGGCGGGTTTGGAATTAATTGTCAGTAAGCCTGAGGAAACAGTTTATATTATGGCAGATGGCAGGCATGTCTGGCGTGTCATTGACAATTTGATGAACAATATCTGTAAATACGCACAGCCTGGATCAAGAGTGTATGTGAACTTGGATGCAACCAATATTCATGTAAGTATTACATTTCGGAATATTTCCAAATTTCCTTTGAATATCAATGGGGAGGAACTGATGGAGCGATTTGTGCGGGGAGATAAGTCCCGCAATACAGAAGGGCATGGACTTGGACTTTCTATAGCGCAGAGTTTGATGAAGCTTAACAGTGGTGATATGAAAATTATTGTGGATGGAGATTTGTTTAAAGTAATACTAGCGTTTCACAGACATTTAGTAGGATGTAATAACTCAGCACAGGACTTGGCATTTACTGCTAAATCCGTGGAATAGCATAGTGGTTGAGATGCATCTACTGGAACAGAGTGAACAGTAATTCAAAGGCTGAATTGTTACAGTAAATTGGAGGAGAGCGAATATACATTGACGTAGAAGTAATGGTTTGGTATAATAGGAATGGCCTTGGAGGAAAGGCTACCAAACGATTAAGAAGGATGTATACAATGCAAAAATTATATAGATTGAAACGAAATATTGTTATATGTCTGATTGCGGGCATGCTTTTTGGCGGCATGGGGGTTCGTTCCTATGCCGCCGAAGTTGTTGACGGCCAGACGTTGGAAAATAATACAAATGATGTGAATACGATGGTTATTGCAGGAAGCTATGGGACAATTTCAAGGAATGTACGCTGCACTGTGGAAAGGGATGGCACAGTGACTTACATTGCGGCGCTGAATAGCGAGTTGCCAGTTTCGGATGATGGAATGCTTTATTTGTTTGAGCTGGCACCTTTTGAATACGATATTCAGGAAGGTACAAAAGTGCTTGGGTGTAAAAATATACAGCAACTGGAACCGATGCCAAGTTTTCAGTTTCCAGTCAATTTTAAACAGCAGGATACTAGGTTATATTCCAAATTTGCAATGGGAATTAGAAGTGGGGGAGTCCTTCACATGGTGACGGAACCTACATATATTACGAATCCAGAGGCACTTGCATGGAATACATTAAAACGGTATCCGCGCAATAAAAAATCGACGCAGGGGGAAGAGTTTAACAATATTTTTATGGATGGTACTTTTGGTCCACAGGTTGCGTGGAAATTCAAGACGCTTCAGGTGCTGAACACAGGCGACAGCAGGGCGCTGACCCATCCAATGGCTAGGAGAGAGACAAGAAGGGCAGACTCTAAGAAAATTAGAAATCCAATGTATTATATGTTCAATGCGTCAGACGAGGAAGGTGTCAGGACACTTGCTACCATGATGGAGTATTATGTGGCAAACTCTAAGGGTGGTGAAAATTGGATCATAGGAAATGAAGTAAACACACGCTTATGGAATTATATGGCTTGGACTGATTGGGATACTTATATTAAGGAGTATGCGCAGGCATTTCGTGTCATGTACAATGCAATTATGAGCACAAATGCAAATGCGCGGGTTTTTGTCTGCATTGATCAGGTATGGAACAGGAATTTCACTCCGTCTGACAAAGAATACTATCAGTTTATGGATGGAAAGGATTTCCTACAGAAGTTTCAGGCATTGATAAATTTGGAAGGAGATATTGATTGGGGAGTGGCACAGCATCCATATACGAACCCAATGGGGTATGCTAAATTTTGGGATATGTCGGGCTGCAAAAATGGAAACGCATATGCTGCGCAGGTTGCGGCGGGAGAGATTGTAACTTTTCAAAATCTCTCTGTATTGACTGATTTTATGCAAACGCCAGCAATGTTGGATACAAAGGGAAAAGTGAGACATATTATATTAAGTGAAATTGGTCTCTCCAACAAGCAAGGAAGTGAGACACAGGCGGCTGCGCTTTGCGCGTCCTATGCCGCAGTGATGGACAATCCATTTATTGATGAGATTATCTATCTGCCCGCATATAGTGACCCAGGAATGGATGCAAGTATGGATGCTTTTTCGCAGACTGTCTACAATGAGATGGATGGGATAAATTCTGCACAGTATCTAGGATGGGCCAAATCGTACATAGGAATTAATGATTGGTCTGAGATTATTTGGTAGCTGGGGTAATTGAAATGAAAAAAGATACAAGAAGTGGTGTTATGGATAAAGTGCGTTTTAGTTTCAGTGAGAGGGACGAAAATTTTTTGCTTTTACGGCATTACAATACATTTGCATTCACACAGGAATGGAAAGCACAGATAGAACAGGAGAATCCAGACACTATAGTTTGTCTGCATGATTTTTCTCTGTCAGAGATTGTCAGTGTATTTGAGCCGTTTCTTGATTTTGTGGCAAGTGCATTTGGAAAACTGTCAGAAGACACTATTGACAAACTTCTTGACGCATGTGATGTCTACAGCTTGCATCGCTCTGTCTTAAAGAGTTTTTTGCAAAGTGGTATGTGCGTCCGTGAAGAAAATCTTTTAATTGATGAGGTTGCATTTGAGCAGGAAAAGATTGCCACAGCCGTTGTCAATGTTATCTCGCACCTTGCAGGAGAACGACAGGTTGTTTTTCTGTTGAATGACATACAATATGCAAATGGATCGACGATGCATTTTATTCATAATTTATTGGAGGATGGGATTTGTCATAATATTATTGTTTTTGCCGCGTACAATGAGGCAAAAGTGCCATTGTCCCATATGAAACCATTGTGGGATAGGTTTTACCGCTATGTGATTGACAAGGGGCTTGTGATTGAGACAAATGCAGGCGAATTAATGGAACAGAAAAATGGTTATAATGATTTTACCTTTTCTGTGGAACGGCTTGATGATTATATTATCCAGATTAATAATCTTATTTTTTTCCTTGATTTTATGCAGGCAAACTATTATCTGGAAATTATCTATAAAATGATTACGGTTGAAGAGATTTCTATTACATGGGAATATAAGTGCCGTATTGTCAGATTGTATACGCTGATATCGATATATACACAGAATTTTTCGCAGGCGCTGCTGTTGTGTGAGAAACTAAAAGAATTGCGGGCGGAGTCCAATGATCTGGCGCTTGACCATGCATATTTTTATTTTATGTGTATGGCACATATGTATAATGGGAGACTTGAGAAGGCGGAACGCTATGCACACAAGTGTCTTGATATCGCAGAGAAGCAAGCGTCAGACTATGATATTTTTATCGCAAAGCTTTTGGGAATTATGGTAAAGATGTCTGGATGGCACAATATTTTTTTCTGTGCAAATGACATACCGATTGACCAGGAAGTGATTCGCATGGCAGAGAAATATCATTTCTGGAATCATCTGGCACATATTTATGTCTATGCTTATGACAATCATCCAGCACTGTTTGCAGATGAGGAACAGATTGAGGACAGGTTGGTGCATTTTAATAAAGGAATCGAGCTGATGCGAAAACTAGGGAATGAGTATTTTATGATGGAGGCATATCGAAATAATGTTATGATAGCTTCCACAAACGGCTATTTTAAGACCGCAAATTATTATTATGAGAAATGCCATGATCTTGTCAAAGGGAAAGATGATTATGAGGAGGCAATGATCTATAATGGCGTCGGGTATATATCTTCTGCAATGGAAAACTATGACAAGGCTTCGGAATGTTATAATGAGGCACTCAGGCGTTTTTTGCAGATGGAAAAGATTGATTATGTCGGTGAAACTTTGTATAATATGGCGATTAACTGCATTATGGCGCAGGATTATAAAAGTGCATATGAATATTTGGAATTATGCTTCCGAATTGTAAAGGAAATGAAGATGAATAGTCTTCGCGTTTGTAATATAGCAAAGCTTGTGGGGCTTTTGGCGCTGTGCAGCCACTATAATGGAAATGCGCTGAAAAGTGCCATCTATATTGAAAAGACAAGACTTTTTTTAGAGCATTTGACGGACAAGAGAAATAGAAAAACAGAGAATGCAATAATACATGATTATACAACGTGCAAGGATGACTTGTTTATCTATTATTTTATTTACGGTTTGCAGCTTGCAACACAGGAACATTATAAAACAGCTTTGAAAAACTTTGAGTTGGCAGCAGGATGCATGGAGGCATCTGCGGGGAATCAGTTTTATATTTTTGGACAATATACGATAGAGTTTGCAAAACTGTACCGATTTCTTGGACAGGAAGAGGACGCACAGCGCCAGCTTTTGGAGGCAATTGATTTCTATGGGCATCAGGGGTGTTATGGCAAGGTAGGGGAATTGAGTGCGGCGTTGGAAGGAAAACAATATACGACAGAAAAGCGAAAGCTTGACCTGCTGCCAGAATTGCGATATGCGGTTGACGAGGTGTTGCGTCACGCTTCTGTCTATAAAGAAAATCAAGAACAGCAAAAGCGCATGAACTTTTTGTCTGCGTGGCAGACAATGGTTGAGATTGGACATAAGAGCAGAAAAGAATTGATTTACCCGGCAGTGTATGCATTGATACATAATTTTAATATCGACAGGTTAATGCTTATAAAATATACAGACAATAGGGCAGAAGAGCTTTTTAATAATACTGGATATCGATATCATGAGGAACGGCGCAGTCGTATTGAGGTATTTTTTCATCGTAACAGGCTAGGATTTGCAACTTCTAAGATTAATAATAATTATACAGATTATTTGGATATTATTTCTCTGTTTGATAAAAAGGAAATATGTTCTATCATTGGTCTCCCCTTTTACTATAATAATTCTCTAAAAGCAGTTATGATAGCATATATCACAATGAAGAACAGCTGGCATTCCCCAACAAACAGGTATCTGTTAGATGAGAGTGATTCCGCAGTTTTTGAGTTTTTGATGCGGCAGCTTCTCAATTCTGTTGATATGCTTGAGGCAAACGATAAGATTCGCTGTATGAATGATAAATTAAATTATCTTGCAGTTACCGATAAGCTCACAGGTCTTTTTAATCGTGAGGGATTTTACGGAAATATTAAAAATATGTTGAAAAGCAGTCACAGTGGAAAGGTGATGCAACCAATTACAATTATGTATATCGATCTGGATAACTTTAAGTACTATAATGATACATTTGGTCATAATATTGGAGATGTCATATTGGTTGAAATGGCAGATATCTTTCAGGAGGAAGTTGGAAATGACGGTTTTGTCACCCGATTTGGCGGTGATGAGTTTTTGATTACACTATATAGTCAAGATAATCTGCGCACAGAGCAGTTGGCGAAAAATATTTACAGACAGATAGAGCTAGGGGAGGGATTTGCGCATGTGATTAGTGGTAAACTTGGAAAGGAAGTTCAGATTCCAAAAGAACATTGGATATCATGTTCTATTGGAATTAGTAGCTTGCGGGCAGTACTTTCTGAGGATGCACTTGAGAAAGTGGTGAAAGAGGCAGATAAGGTTCTTTATGATGTAAAAAAAGAGGGCAAGGGCACATACAGATTTTATGCACGAACTTCATAAGATGTCTATATGTAAAATAACAAAAAATTTCTGTAAAATATTAGTAAAGATGCAATATGAATAGTGGTTGATATTTTTATGATGATGGGTTATACTATAGTTAATCTGAAATGTGCGATAACTCTTGTCATTTTGAACCTACATCACTTTAAACGGGATTCCTACATTGTCTGATCAATGCCATGCCCCCCATTTAGGCCAGGGGAAGGCAGCGAGAAAGATTGCGGTTGCCCACCTAGCATTGGCTAGGAGTCAAAATACAGGAGCCGGCGTTTCGGGGATACACAAATGAAGCAAAGCAGCCTTAACGGGCTGCTTTTGTGGTATAATGTTGACAGAAAGCCCTGTATTGCTTGATTTTTCGGCAATACGGGGCTTTTTTGTTACTAATTCGTTATTAGTTCAATGTTCATTTTGAGTTCTTCAATATTTTTATGGGTGTAAACCCGTTCACACGTCCCTTTCGACTTATGCCCCATGATTCTATCAATGCAGACCTTATTTGCCCCGGCAGAATCAAGGCGGCTTCTGAATGTATGGCGGCACTCATGCGGGGTATGTTGCATTTCCAACTTATCCATGATACCCGCCCAAAATTCCCTATATTGTGTTTGGTTCAGCCTTTTCCCGTTGTATTCAAACAGATACCCGCTTTTTGATTGTTCAATCCGCTTTTGAACAATCGGTTGAATTTTTGAATGGATGGGGACAAGTCGATTTTTCCCGGCAGCGGTTTTTGTTCCCCCAGTAATCGTCCCGGCTTCAAGGTCAACCGTTTCCGTTTTCAGGTCTATCATTTCCGAAATCCTGAATCCGGTGTAAAGGAAGAATAGGATTGAATCAACCCATTCCAATTTCTGGTTGTCCCATATCCGGGCAACTTCTTCATCCGTGAAAATCTCCTTGCTTATTTCCGGTATCGGTGCAGAGGTAAGCAGATCGGAACAGCACTTTGAAATTATGTCCAGTTCCATAGCGAAACGGTCAAGGTGTCCGAACAAGTTTTTGATTGCCCCTTGTGTGGAATAACCCTTCCCGCAGCCATCAATACAATCTTGCATTTGGTAAGATTTGATTTGCTTATATTTCACCTTTTCCAGCTTCACACAATGTTTGTATGCAGATTTCAGGGAACTTTGATTTGAAGTCCCCAATTTGACAGCCCGCTTTTCCAGCCACAATTTATATAGTTTCACGACTTTACAACTTTATA
>DEPD01000064.1 GCA_002358575.1 Lachnospiraceae bacterium UBA3401
AGAAATAGCCAAGTCAAGATGCGTCAGTTATTTTTCTACAGTTCCCAAGACTTTGCACAAGCTGCAAAGTCTATGGAGTAGGTATGAGGTTGAAGGGCATCATGCCACGATGCGCGAATTTGACACCATGAAGTGTGTTTGCATGGCTTGATGCTTGTAACAGATAGAATTTAGATTTAGAATGCAACCTTAAAAAATATGGTGAAAACAGGGAGATAAAGGCGATGCAAAAAAGTATTTTGGAATATAATTTAATGCGCAAAAAGGTGTCCAATAAGAACTCTTTTGAGATAGAAGTTGAAGAAAAGCTGGGCAGAAATGATGACTGCTGGTGTGGAAGTGGCAAAAAGTATAAAAAATGCCACTGTTCTTTTGATGAAAAGTTGGATGAATACAGGCGCAAGTGCATTTTAGTGCCATCGAGACGCATTATTAAAAATCCTGTGCAAATACAGGGGATTCGTGAAAGTGCCAAGATTAACATAGAAATTTTGGATTACATTGATGAACATATTCAGGAGGGAATATCGACGCAGGAAATTGACAATTGGGTGTGTAGCATTACCAAAAAATACAATGCAATTGCAGCAACCTTAAATTATGAAGGATATCCGAAAAGTGTCTGCACTTCCATCAACAATGTTGTGTGCCATGGGATTCCGTCCAAAAACGAAATTTTAAGGGATGGAGACATTGTGAATGTAGATGTATCCACAAAATATAAAGGTTATTTTTCAGACTCATCCAGAATGTACTGTATTGGAAATGTTTCTGCGGAGAAAAAGCGTCTGGTGGAGATTACCAAACAGAGTCTTGAAATTGGTCTACAGTATATTCAGCCGTGGAGAAAAATCGGAGATATGGGTGCTGCTATTCACGAGTTTGCACTACAGAACGGATATTCTGTGGTGCGGGAAATTGGTGGACATGGTGTCGGGTTAGAATTTCATGAAGACCCGTGGGTAAGCTATGTCTGTCAAAAGGATACTGGAATGTTGATGGTGCCAGGAATGGTATTTACAATAGAGCCAATGATTAATATGGGAAAAGAGGACATTTACATTTCAGATGATGATGGATGGACAGTTTATACGGAAGATGGTCTGCCCTCAGCACAGTGGGAGATACAAGTTCTAGTCACAGAAGACGGGTATGAGATTATTGCATATTAAATTTCGGAACAGTTCCTTACACCACCCTGCTGTTAAAAATGGCATGGATAGGAAACATGTCATTTTTTGATATGCACACGGACGCGAAAAGGAAATATGCAGCTAAAGCTGTCCGCGCCCGGCGCGCGAGTAGGGAGAAGATTTTATCTTCTCCCTACTTGATTGTATAGATGTGTGTTACGCGCAAAGAAAGGACAATCAATGTTTCAAAAAAAGGATTTTCTGTTAATTGCTATAATATTTTTTATTATTGTAATATCTGTATGTCTGATTTTGCTTTCTGGGAGGAGTGCGGGAGAGACTGTTCGTATTACAATCGATAGGAGATTGTATGGAGAGTATCATCTGTCTCAAAATCAGACCATTACAGTGGATGAATCGTTGGGATTGAACAGAATAGTAATAGAAAATGGCACAGTATACATGGCAGAAGCAAATTGCCCAGACAAGTATTGTATGGAGTATAAACCAATTAAAAATGGTGGTCAGACAATTATCTGTCTGCCGCATAAATTGGTGGTCGAAGTGATAGGGGAACGGCATTCGCAACAGGTGGATGTGATTGTTCCATAAATCAGATTTTTTATGCGCAGGGGTGCGTAAGGAAACTAGTACACCGCGCGGCGAGTAGGGGAAGATGGGACTTCCCTACTCGATTTTGGAGGTGGATATGAATACAAAAAGCATAGCGCACTGTGCCATGTTGACTGCGTTGGCAATGATATTTGGATATGTGGAGGCATTAATTCCATTTCATTTTGGATTGCCAGGGATAAAACTTGGTCTTGCCAATCTTGTGATTGTTCTTGCACTGTATCGACTTCCGGCTGGTCAGGTGTTTGCGATACAAGGGATGAGAATTGTGTTAGTTTCTTTTTTGTTTGGCAGTATGTCTATGATGATTTACAGTCTTGCAGGGGGATTTTTAAGTTTGCTGACAATGTTTCTTTTGAAGAATACAAATTGGTTTTCTATTACAGGGATTAGCATTGTTGGCGGAGTTAGTCATAATTTAGGGCAGTTGATGGTTGCGGTGCTGGTGGTACAGAATCTAAAAATAACATTTTATGTCCCAGTTTTGCTGACTGCAGGACTTATGACTGGCTGCCTGATAGGAATGTTGGCATATAAACTCAAACCGTTAATGGAACGATATTTTTAAGATTTGCGATACTCACGGCAAATTTCATTGACCGTGAGTATCATTATGTACAGGCCTGTGCAAAGGAAATAAGTCGCTCTATTTCTTCACAGCCCCTTAGAAAATTTATTTAGTCAATTTTATGCAGTATAAAATCGTCAATTGTTCCCCAGCCCTTTGCGCCACACTGAATGCGGATTCCAATTTTTAATTTGCCATCTGTAACTTTTAATGAGGAGATTGTCGGTTCCTGCCAGTTTGCATATCCCTGTGCAGTAAATGCATCCGAGACAATTGTATCATCGATATTGGCATAGAGTTCCATCTGAGCACTTTCATCAATGTCACCGCCTTGGAAATATGCTTTGAGCTCGTAGGTTCCAGGCTCTAGGTTTTCAAATTCCTGTTCAATGCTAAAAGACATATCGGATTCCGACCAGAAATGGAAGGCGTATTCGCCAGTGTGTGCGTCGCCCTCTTTCTGTTGAAAATCAGTCGGATTTTTGTCTCCTTCATAAGAGATTTTCCACATAGAAATATCAGAATCTTCAAAGCTTGGATTGGACACATAATTGAGCCTCTCCACATTGACGGCACAGCAGACCTCGGTTTGATTGTCTGAACCGAAATTTTCGTTAAGGATTCTCCCCGTGATCTCATAAGTCCCAGCTTCGGAAGTATCAATATTGAGCACCATTTCCTCATACCATTCGACAGGCATAGAGGCATTTAGGGCGCGATTGTTGTAGACAACATCCACGGTCTTAGGCATCTCCACGTCGGAACCAATATTGCATGTGACAGTTGGAATATTGATCATATCGATTGCAGGATCGGCATTGGTGCCATATTTTAACCACTTAAAAGTATTTAAGGATTCCAATGGTTTTCCAGTTGCATCAAATAGCGCTTGATTATCCCAAGAGCAGCCGCCATAGTATTTTCCGGCATCATTGGGATCATACGCCGCCGCATAGCTGCTTGCCCAGCCAGAGCCAAATTCTTCCCAGATAGAGCTATTGTCAGCGTTTACATCACCGACCGCAATCCAGGCACCTTCCCAGTAAAATACGCCAAGCGCACCTGCATCATTAGCGGTGGCGCAGACATCGCGCAGAGCAGTAGACTGACTTTGAACAGTGGCGCCGTAGGCGTCAATCAAATCCGCTTCACTGACACTGTTTCCTGAACCATCAGTATCTTCTGTAGTATAACAGTAAGCAGTCTCGGCAATCAGTGTTTTCTTGCCATATTTATTTTGAATGTTGGCCATAACATTTTGAAGATTTTCAAAAGTGCCATGCCAGTATGGATAGTAAGACAGCGCAAAAATATCATAGTCTACCTGAAAAGAGGCGAGTTTATACAAAATAGAGTCAAGACCATCATAGTCATTTGCATTTGTATAATGCAATGCTACTTGAATATCTTTGTCATAACTTTTTGCGATTTCGCGAATTGCTTTGCTGCCAGAACTCATAAGCTTTGCAATATTGGGGATTTGTGTTTCGCCTGCCATGCCATTATTGGTCTCATTTCCAACTTGAACCATACAGACGTCAACGCCGTTTTCCAAAAGTTGTGTTAGACTGTCCTTGGTAAATTCATACAGAGCGTTTGATTTTTCTTCGAGAGAGAAATCAACCCACGCTTTGGGACACATCTGTTTGGAAGGGTCCGCCCAAAAGTCCGAGTAATGAAAATCAATGCAAACTTTCATACCATTTTCTGTGGCGCGTTTTCCAAGTGCAATAGCGGTTGCCAGATCGTTATTTCCGCCGCCATATCCATTGCCGTTTTCATCAAAAGGGTCATTCCAGACACGGATGCGCGCATAGTTGACGCCAGCTTCGGCCATTGTGGTAAACACATCCTGTTCTTTTCCGTCTGCGCTGTAGTATTTTACACCGCTTTTTTCTTCTGCAAGGATAGAAGACACATCCATTCCACGAATAAAATTATCGGAAAGATTTGGAATGGGCTCCACGTAAATGCCAGCGTCCTCCGCGGCAGTAGGCAGCGGAAAAGCACTTGCCTGTGGCAGTATTTGGTTTGGGCTTTCCTCGACAGCAGTCTCGGGAATTGATGATTCTGAATTTTCTACAGTTGATTCTTTCGTCTCTACAGTGTTTGTGTCTGCAGAAGTTTGGTCTGTGTTAACACTGCATCCAGTGAAGGATAGGGCAGCAACCAAAAGAACTGCTAACATTGTTTTCTTTTTCATGTGTTCCTCCTTTTGCAGCGATTCATCATTACAGAATTGCTGCCTGTTATTTGGGTTTTCCTAAAACATATTATAACATAATATTTTATAGGAAAATTTGCAAAATCGGAAATAAAGGATGCAAATTCTTTCACAAAATTGCCAACTGTGCGGTTGGCAATTTTGTATAAAATGTGTTAAAATAGGATAACGGTTCAGACAGGTATTTGCACTTTGCTGCAAATACCGTAAGACAACGTGGCGGCTGCAAGTAAAAATCCATCGCAAATCGAACTTTGTTCGGTTTGGCGATTTTGCATGGATTTTTGACTGTAACAGTGAAGGTATCTGAAATGTTACAAAATAAGTTTACTGAAAGATTTTTGCGTATGCTTTAGAAAGAGAGGTAACAATTATGAAAAAAGCAGCGGTATTTTTTGGAACAGGCTATGAGGAAATTGAGGCGCTTACAGTTGTGGATTTGCTGCGGCGTGTAGGGATTGAGACGGTCTGTGTCGCAGTCGATAACAAATCACATGTCACAGGAAGCCATAATATTTCTGTGGCGATGGACACAGGGATTGATGCACTTGATTTTAATTGTTTTGATATTCTTGTCTGTCCAGGTGGTATGCCAGGAACAAAGAATCTTGAGGCGTGCACAGAGCTGACAGAACAGCTTCGGAAGTTTTCTGAAAATGGCAAGTTGATTGCGGCAATCTGTGCAGCGCCTAGCATATTTGGACACATGGGGCTGTTAGCAGGGAAAAAAGCATGTATTTATCCTGGAATGGAAAAGGAACTGTCCGGTGCAGAGGTTTGTTTTGATGCGGTGGTAAAATCAGGAAATATTATTATGAGTCGTGGTATGGGGACTGCAATTGCATTCTCTCTTGAAATCATAGCATCGCTTCTGGACAAGGAAACAGCCGATGATTTAGCTAAAAAGATTGTCTATACAAAATAAGGAACTGTAGGCAAGTGGATTTGTAGCAAATATTTTGACAATTTAGGTGCTCAATGGTATAATCATCTATACGGTGTGTTTAATTGTTGGAATAAAGTGATAATTAGGCACAAATTAGGTGGATAGAAGGTTTTTCAAATGATAACAGAACAAGAGTTTCAGAGAGTGGCAGCTTATGTTAAAAATAAGGCTGGTATTAACTTAAACGAAAAGAAGGTTTTGGTTCAGGGAAGACTTGATAGTTATATGCAGCGAAAAGGTTACAGCTCCTACGATGAGTTTATGGACCGTGTGGAGCGGTTTCCAACAGGGCCAGAGGCAGAAGATCTGATGAACGCTCTCACGACAAACCATACATATTTTTGGAGGGAGTATGAACAGTTTTTGTATTTAAAACAGACCGTTTTTCCAGAGTTGAAAATGCGCACAGAAAATACGAGAGATTGGCATATCTGGTGTGCTGCTTCCTCGACAGGGGAGGAGCCATACACGCTTGCAATGCTCTGCAAAGATTTTTTAGGACTAGAGCAGGCAGAGTGGGACACAAAAGTGCTTGCTACAGATATTGACACAAAAGTACTCGAAAAAGCAGTGAAGGGAGTATATTCCAAAGGCTCTGTAGAACAACTGCCCAATCAGTATGTGCGTCGTTTTTTTAAACAGATTAATGCTGATGAATATCGTGTAAAAGACGAGCTTAGAAAGGAAGTACTGTTTCGTCAGCTTAATTTGATGAATCCGCTGCCCTTTAGAAAACCGCTTCATGTCGTGTTTATCAGAAATGTTATGATTTATTTTGACGATCCGACCAAGGAGCGGTTATTAAACAATATTTATGAAAAGATGGCACCCGGTGGGTACCTCTTTATTGGTTCCACGGAGTCTATGAGCCAGAATAATACCCGATTTCAGTATATAAGACCATCCATATATAAAAAGTGATGTAGGAGAAAGAATATGGGAAAATTAAAGGTTTTATTGGTTGTGGGAGATCTGGAGATGAGAAGGCATCTTGCTGGGATACTTGATGCGGATATGGATCTGGAGATTGTGGCGGAAGCAAATAATGCCTATACAGCACGGGACAAAATTATTGAGTGTGAACCAGATGTGATGCTTTTATGCCATGATCTTCCGAGAATGTCAGGGATTACATTTTTGGAGAAGCTTATGCCACAGCGCAGTACTGCGACTCTCGTAATTGCAGAACCACAGTATGAGGAGGCAGCATTTCATGCAGGGGCGAGGGATTTTATCGCTTGTGGGAAAAATTTTGCATTGCTCGAACAGGAAAATATTTGTAATCGCCTAAAAAAATTAGCGGGTGGCGAGTGGTTAAAAGCGATAAAAAAGTTGCCTGCGCCGACGTTGACACAGATGTTAAAAAGTGCCAACAATCACGCATTGGAGACACATGCTACAGCGACGTCGATTATAGCAATCGGGGCGTCGACAGGGGGCACAGAAGCAATTGCCGCAGTGGTGCGAAGCTTAAAAAAGGATATTCCAGGAATTGTAATGGTGCAGCATATGCCGGAGGGCTACACGCAGATGTATGCTCGCCGCCTGGACAGTGAAGGGGAAGTTTCTGTGAAGGAAGCGGTATCTGGAGATGTGGTAAAGCCCGGTCAGATTCTTCTGGCACCAGGGGATAAACAGATGCGGGTGGTGAAGATCAATGGCAGATATCAGGTGGAATGCAGATATGGTCCGCGTGTGACTGGGCATTGTCCGTCAGTGGATGCACTATTTGAGTCGGTGGCACGCACAGCGGGAAAAGAAGCGATTGGTGTACTGATGACAGGTATGGGAAGCGACGGCGCCAAGGGACTTTTGGCTATGAAAAATGCAGGTGCACGCACAATAGGACAGGATGAGAAGACCTGTGTCGTCTATGGTATGCCCAAGGTGGCATATGAGATTGGCGCAGTAAATTGGCAGGTGCCGTTGGAACAGATTGCACAGAAAATATATTATTTGTTGGACAAATAATAATACAAAATGAAATAAGAAAATAGGAGGCAGAACTATGAGGATATTGATAGCGGAGGACGATTTTGCCAGCAGAAAGGCAATCCTAAAATTTTTGTCTGTGTATGGAGAGTGTGATGTGACAGTGGATGGTATGGAGGCAATTGATGCTTTTATGATGGCGATTGAGGAGGAGGACCCATATGATCTCGTCTGTCTGGATGTTATGATGCCAATGATGGATGGTTATCAGGCGCTCAAAAATATACGCGACATTGAGCGGGAACATAATGTGCCGCAAAGTGAACAGGCAAAGGTGATTATGACAACAGCACTGAATGAGGAAAAAAATGTCAAAATGGCGTTTGATTTGGGTTGTACTGTGTACTGTGCAAAACCGATTGATGTGGAAAAACTGAGGGATATCCTAAGTAAACTTGGACTGACTGAATAATAGGGTTCCTAGAAGAAAGGGGGATAATATTGCATGGAAGAAAATAAAGAAGAACTTGAGCTTGTGGAACAGGAAGATATCCGACAGGGAAAATATATGACTTTCTGTATTGGAAGTGACGTGTTTGGTGTAGAACTCAAGTACGTAAATGAGATTATACAGATGCAGACAATAGCACCAATTCCAGAGGCAGAATCTTATATTAAAGGATTGATTAATCTGCGAGGGAAGATTATACCAGTGATCGATGTGGCAATTCGGTTTGGAAAACAACTTTTTGACTATAATGACCGTACTTGTATAATTGTTGTGGATGTTCAGAATGTTGTTGTAGGTCTGATTGTGGAGACGATTTCAGAAGTGGTATCTATTGAGGAGGAAGATATTTTGCCGCCTCCAAATGTCTCAAAAGCGAATGCGCAGGCGAAATTTATCCGCGGGATTGGAAAGATTGGAGACAGTGTTAAGCTGCTGCTCGACCCAGTAAAACTTTTGAGCGATAATTCACTTGATTTTGTGGATAAACAGGAGGAAGAAGAGGAAGAGTAAATGCCAAAAAATCGTGAAGAATTTTTTTACTTTGTCTTGAATAACAGTCAGGAATGCATTGTCAAATATGATTCGTATGGATGTATTAATTACTGCAATGATAGGCTTTTGGAACTTACTGGATACAGTGCGGGAGAGTTGATTGGGAAGTACGTTGGAGAATTGTTTTTGAATGTGTTTATCAATGTGGAGGATCATATTCAATTGACGGACGAATACAAAGACAAAGAAGTGATAGAAACTGCATTGTATCGAAAGAATAAGACCTGTTTTCCTGTAGAAATCAAAGTGGTATCAAAAATTTTTGACGGAGTTGAAGCCATTATCTGTACTGCTGTTGATATGACACGATATAAAGAAAGCATTCAAAAAGTAGAGGAGACTACAATGCAGATGCAGGAGTCCATGAAAGCAAGGGATGCTTTTGTGGCGAATGTCACACATGAGCTGCGCACCCCAGTAAATGGCATTAAAGGACATGCGGAGATTTTGATGGAGCAGGAGCAGGATTTTCAGAAAATTAATTATATGAAGATGATTCTTGACTGTTGCAGTACTATGGAAGGGATAATTAATAACATTCTGGATTTCTCAAAGCTTGAGGCAGGAAAATTTCAGTTGGATGAGAAGCCATTTTCATTTTATGATTTTATGTCAAAAATGGAGAAGATGTTTAACATGCTCACAATGAGAAAAGGGCTTCGATTTACTCTGAATGTGGCGCAGGAAATTCCAGATAAAGTGATTGGTGACGAACTGCGGTTAACGCAGATCTTAAATAATTTAGTGTCCAACGCAGTGAAATTTACAGAACAGGGGTACGTTGGAATAGAAGTGTCTTTAAACACAAAAATCAATGATGAAATAGAACTGTTTTTCTTGGTGGTGGATACCGGCATTGGGCTTTCTCCGGAGGATAAGGATAAGCTGTTCAAGAGCTTTTCGCAGGTGGATGCTTCCATTACCAGAAAATTTGGTGGCACAGGACTTGGTCTTTCTATCACAAAGGAACTTGTAAATATGATGCATGGAAAAGTCTGGGCAGAAGGTGAGAAAGGCAAAGGTTCGACTTTTTCGTTCACAGTGCGTTTGAGACAGGAACAGATACAGGAAGCAGTAGAACAAGAACCTTCTATTAGAAAATGGAAATATTCGCATAATCTGAACAAAATTGCCGGAGAGCAAGACTTGATGTATGAACTGGGTAGTGAGATCAATGTCAGAGAATTAAAAAAATATTTTGAAAAACTTAATATCAGCATGGATATGGAGAACTGGCAGAAGGCAGAGAGTTTTGCCACAATGCTCAAACAGTTGCTCAGTGGAGGTTCCAAGGATTTGCAGCGTCTGACGTTTCGCATGGAAATGTCCATCAGAAAAGCGGATTGCGACAAAGCACGCGATTATGCGCAGAAAGTAAAAGAACAGCTATTGCTTGAGATAGAAGGGCTGGAGATATAATAATATGAATAAAACACCACAAAATAATAGTGAGATTAGTATTCTTGTCGTGGATGATGTTGAGGTAAACCTGATTATTTTAGAGGAAATTATTAAAAATATGGGATATCAGGCGCTGCTTGCCCAGAGTGTAAAGGAAGCGCTGCAGATCATTGAGGATAGCACTACGCTGCCCAAAGTCATTTTGTCAGATATTTCTATGCCAGAAATTGATGGATTTACATTTTGTTCCATGTTGAAAAAAGACCCATACACCAAAGAAATTCCAATCATTTTTATTTCGGCGATGGATACTGCTTCCGATCTCAGCAAGGGATTTGAGCTAGGTGCTGTAGACTATATTCCAAAGCCGTTTGAGAAGACTGAGGTTGAGATGCGCATCTCCACACATCTTAAAATTTACACAATGCAGCGGGAACTTGAAGAGAACAATCGGCGGCTCAATCTTGTGGTGGCGCGCCAGATGGAAAAATTGCGAATCGAGCAGAAAAATATTATGACAGCGTTAGCAAGGCTTGTGGAGAGCAGGGAAAATGTGTCAGGCACACACTATAAGAATATCTTGTATAACAGCCGAATTCTCGCAGAAGGAATGCAGCTTTCACCAAAATTTGAGGACGAAGTGACGGACGATTTTATCGATACGATTGAGTCGAGTGCAGGGCTTCATGATATTGGAAAACTGATGATACCAGATCATATCCTTCTCAAAAATGCTCCGCTCAATGACGAGGAGCGCAAAATTATGTGTTCCCACGCAGAACTTGGTGCCAGAACCCTCAACGATATTTACGAGGGCGTTGAAAAAAATGATTTTATTGAGATGGCGATTGATATTGCATGGTATCATCATGAATGTTGGGATGGTTCTGGTTATCCCAAAGGTTTAAAAGGAAATGAAATTCCATTGTCTGCGCGCATTGTAAAAGTGGTTGATGTGTTTGATGCCATGATTGGGGAACGGCGCTATAAAAAGCCGATTCCACTCGAGCAAACGCTTTCGTATATGCGGGAGAAAGCAGGGATAATATTTGACCCGGATATCATTCGCGTTTTTATGCGTATTTATCGCAATTTCAAAGGGATTCATCTCGAATGATATAATATGACAATTTAGTAAAAATATACCACTCATAAAACTTTTTACTCCGTTAATACTAGGATTAAGACAAGCGGAAAAACGTAGAAACGACCATAATCTTAAAAGAAGATCACATGGTAGAGAGCTTGTCTTTGAAGATAGATTAAAGTAGAGAGCAAAAATTGATTAACGGAGGTAAAAATTATGTCATCACAGAACAGATCAAACAGAGTAGAGGTTCCAGAGGCAAAGGCAGCAATGGATCGTTTTAAGACTGAGGTAGCATCAGAACTTGGTGTAAACTTAAAAGAAGGTTACAACGGTGATCTCACATCACGCGAGGCAGGAAGCATCGGTGGCGAGATGGTTAGAAGAATGGTAAAGAGCTATGAGGAGTCTTTAAACAAATAAGACCCATCTAAAGCACGAGAAAGAGATGTAGTTTCAATACTACATCTCTTTTTTTGTAACAATTCAGCCTTCGGTTTTTTGTTACAGGCATCAAGCCATGCACAATCGCTTCGAGAAGGCTTGATGCTTCTCAACCACTATGTATTTTTACGGACTTTGCAGCGTAGTGCAAAGTCCTAGGCTGAACTGTAACTCTTTTTTACGGAATTTGAAAATTGTTCTTTTATTTTTTCAAAGCCTATGCTATAATTGTAAAATGACTGTAACTGTTACAAATGACAGGGTACGGATTGTACGTGAAAATATATTCATAGCAGGTAGAATTGCGTGATGTTCGAGGAGGAAATAGGACAAATGAGTTTACAGGTAGAAAAGTTGGAAGGAAATATGGCTAAGCTTACGATAGAAGCGTCAGCGGAGGACTTTGAGAAAGCTGTGGAGAAGGCTTATCAGCGGAGTAAAAGTAAGGTTAGTGTTCCAGGATTTCGCAAGGGCAAAGTGCCACGCAAAATAATAGAACAAATGTATGGAAAAGAGATTTTTTATGAGGATGCAGCAAATATTGCCATTCCTTCGGCATACGCGGCTGCTGTGGACGAGTGTACAGAGGAGATTGTGTCACAGCCGACCATTGAGATTGTGCAGCTCGAAGCAGGAAAACCCTTTATCTTTACGGCGGAAGTTGCATTGAAACCAGATGTCACACTTGGAAAGTATAAAGAGGTTGAGGTTGATAAGATTGATATTTCTGTCACAGAGGAGGAAATTGATACTGCAATTGATAAGGAGCGCGAGAGAAATGCCAGAACAATCTCTGTGGATGACAGAGCAGTTCAAGATGGCGATATGATAGTGCTAGATTACGAAGGATTTGTGGACGGAGAAACGTTTGAGGGCGGCAAGGATGAAAACTATCCGCTGACGATTGGATCAAATACATTTATTCCTGGTTTTGAGGAGCAGTTGATCGGCGCTGAGATTGACAAGAAAGTGGATGTGAATGTAACTTTCCCTGAAGATTATCATGCAGCGGAGCTTGCTGGAAAGTCAGCTTTGTTTCAGTGTACTGTTCGAGAGATCAAGGAAAAAGAACTGCCAGATCTAGATGACGAGTTTGCAAGTGAAGTGTCAGAGTTTGATACGCTGGCTGAATATCGGGAAGATGTGAAGAAGAATCTCACTTTGAAAAAAGAAGAAGAAGCAAAAATTGAGAAAGAAGGACGTGTGGTTGACGCGATTATTGCGGATGCGCAGATGGATATTCCTGAGGCGATGCTTATGACACAGCAGCGCCAGATGGTGGATGATTTCGCACAGCGGATTCGGATGCAGGGAATCACAATCGATCAGTATTTTCAGTTTACAGGACTCACTAAGGAGGCCTTGTTAGAGCAGATGAAGCCTCAGGCAGAACAGCAAATCAAGTCGAGACTTGTTCTGGAGGCAGTGGCAAAGGCTGAGAATCTGGAAGCAAGCGAGGAAGAGTACACAGACGAGATCAAAAAGATGGCGGAAACTTATCAAATGACAGAAGAGAAAATGACAGAGATGATCGGCGCATTTGAGGAGAAAGCAATCAAAGAAGATCTTCGTGTAAAGAAAGCATTGAATTTTGTTGTTGAGAATGCAGTTGAGAAGTAACTAAAAGTGCATCAAAAATTTTATACTTAGAAAATTTCTAAAAAAAATATAATAATTGTGCAGATGATTTGCACAATTATTATATTTGCGTTATACTGAATTTAAAGTGCGAATCGTTACAGAGTCAGTATCATTACGAAAATCGGAGGTAAATCCCATGAGTTTAGTACCATATGTCATTGAACAGACAAGCCGCGGGGAACGTTCTTATGATATTTATTCCAGACTCCTAAAAGAACGAATCATTTTTTTGGGGGAAGAGGTAAATGAAGTGACAGCGAGCCTGACTGTGGCACAGTTGTTGTTTTTGGAGGCGGAAGACCCAGAGAAAGATATCCAGTTATATATCAACAGTCCGGGAGGGTCTGTCACTGCTGGCATGGCAATCTATGATACCATGCGTTATATCAAGTGTGATGTGTCTACCATCTGTATAGGAATGGCTGCCAGCATGGGTGCATTTCTATTAGCGGGCGGCACCAAAGGGAAGCGTCTTGCACTTCCCAATGCAGAGATAATGATTCATCAGCCGCTTGGCGGAGCACAAGGACAGGCGACAGAGATAGAAATCGCTGCAAAACATATTCTGCGTACCAAGCAGAAATTAAACAGTATCCTTGCAGAAAATTGTGGTCAGCCATATGATGTGATTGCAGCGGATACAGAACGTGACAATTGGAAGTCGGCTGAGGAAGCCATGCAGTACGGATTGATTGATAAGGTGATCACGGACAGGGCTGAAGCAGCGGAAGACTTATAGTTTGAATTTGAATAGATATAATTATGAGTAAAGGGAGAAAAAGGATGGCTGGAAAAAGCACTGAAGGAAGGGTAAGATGTTCTTTCTGCAACAAAACACAGGATCAGGTTCGGAAGCTGATAGCAGGTCCATCCGGTGTTTATATCTGTGATGAGTGTGTAGATATCTGTGCAGACATTATAGAGGAGGAGTATGAGGAGGAGCAGATCGATAGCGGTATCGACATCAACCTCCTGAAACCTGTTGAGATCAAAGAATTTCTTGATGAGTATGTGATCGGGCAGGAAGAGGCTAAGAAAGTATTGTCCGTAGCTGTCTACAATCATTATAAGCGTGTCATGGCGGAAAAGGATTTGGACGTTGAATTACAAAAGAGTAATATCATTATGATTGGACCGACTGGTTCCGGCAAGACATACCTGGCACAGACACTTGCTAAGATTATCAATGTTCCGTTTGCGATAGCGGATGCAACGACACTTACAGAAGCAGGCTATGTGGGCGAGGATGTTGAGAATATTCTTCTGAAACTTATCCAGGCAGCTGATTATGA
Organism: Lachnospiraceae bacterium UBA3401; assembly: GCA_002358575.1. GTDB lineage: Bacteria > Bacillota > Clostridia > Lachnospirales > Lachnospiraceae > COE1. The sequence goes on from DEPD01000064.1 coordinate 14,365, forward strand.
TATTGAGCGTGCTCAATATGGTATTATCTATATTGATGAAATTGATAAGATTACGAAAAAAAGCGAAAATGTCTCGATCACAAGAGATGTATCGGGAGAAGGTGTACAGCAGGCACTTTTAAAGATTGTCGAGGGAACAGTGGCAAGTGTTCCTCCACAAGGAGGAAGAAAACATCCACATCAGGAATTGATACAGATTGATACGACCAATATTCTGTTTATCTGTGGAGGCGCTTTTGATGGACTTGACAAAATTGTGGAAAATAGACTTGACCGCAAATCGATAGGATTTAATAAAGATATTGCGGAGAAGACAACACGGGATCCCGGGGCAGTATTTAAGGAAGTGACGCCTCAAGATTTGACAAAATATGGTCTTATACCGGAGTTTGTTGGCAGGGTTCCAATTAATGTATCGTTGGAAGGACTGGATAAGCAAGCGCTCATGAGAATTTTAAGAGAACCCAGAAGTGCTCTCATCAAGCAATATCAAAAGTTGTTTGAGTTTGACAATGTGAAGCTTTCCTTCGAGCCAGATGCGATAGAAGCGATTGCGGAGAAAGCGCTGGAGAGAAAGACAGGAGCCAGAGGTCTGCGTTCCATCATGGAGAGCATTATGATGGATGTGATGTATGAGATTCCTTCAGATGACACGATTGAGAGTTGTGTCATTACCAAGGAGTCTGTAGAAGGAACAAGTCAGCCTTTTGTAGTACACCGTGAATCAATGCGTACAGAGCGAGAGAAAAAGGCGAGATAAATAAATGGATGGATTATAGACGCCGCCTTATACAAAGGCGGCGTTTTATATCTGATTAGGAGAGGATATAATAGATGGAGCAGATAACGACAGCATTACCTTTGGTGGCACTGCGCGGATTAACAGTAGTGCCAGGTATGATCATGCATTTTGATTTGAACAGAGATATGTCCAAAAATGCGATTGAGCATGCATTAAATCATTTGCAAAAAGTATTGCTTGTGCCGCAGGTGGACCCAGAGGAAGAGAATCCAGAGGAAGATGGTTTATATAAAGTGTGCACAGTGGCGAATATCAAGCAGGTTACAAAACTTCCCAATGATATTGACAGAGTGATGGTGGAAGCTGTGACAAGGGCGCACATTTTAGAGCTAAGTGACAATGAAGGAAAGTATTTTAGTGCTTCCTATGAAGAGATTGTCGATAAAGAAGAAGACATTTCCCAGTCTGAAAAAGAGGCATTAGTGCGTACTCTCAAGGAAGTGTTTGACACCTATGTCAAATTTTATCCCAAGATAGGAAAGAGCCTTAGCAAATATTTTAAGGATAACTGTAGTCTGGTGGTTTTGATAAATCAGATTTTAATCAATACTCCGTTTACGTACGAACAGAAGCAGCAAGTGCTTGAAATAGAGAATATTGCAGAACAGTGCGGCGAATTGGTGTTGTTGATTATGAATGAGGCACAGATTGCAGCGATACGCACACAGTTGGCAGTAAAAATTCGAGAGAAAATTGACAAAAATCAGAGAGATTATGTTCTGCGAGAGCAGTTGGAATATATACAGGAAGAGCTGGGGGATAAAAATCAGTATTCTGATGTGAAACACTATGAGGAAGCACTTGCCAAGTTAAAGGCAGATACGGAAGTTAAGGAAAAGATTAAAAAGCAGATTGCCAGATTTAAAACCATTATGGGATCGAGCTCTGAGAGCGCAGTAGAGCGAGGATATATTGAGACCCTGTTAGAGCTTCCCTGGAATAAGGCGTCAAAAGACAACAACGATATCAACAGAGCGGAGGAAATTTTAGAGAGGGACCACTATGGATTGGAGAAAGTCAAGGAGCGTATTGTTGAATATTTGGCAGTGCGGTGTCTGACAAGCAAAGGCGAAGCGCCAATTTTGTGTCTGGTGGGACCGCCTGGAACAGGGAAAACTTCTATTGCAAAATCAATTGCTGAGGCGTTGAATAAGAAATATATTAGGATTTGTTTGGGCGGTGTGCGTGATGAGGCAGAAATTAGAGGACATCGAAAAACTTATGTTGGAGCAATGCCAGGGCGCATTGCAAATGGTCTCAAACAGGCAGGCGTATGTAATCCGTTAATGTTGCTTGACGAGATTGATAAGGTTAGCAGTGATTACAAGGGGGATACCTCCTCTGCGCTGTTAGAGGTATTAGACCCAGAGCAAAACTGTCATTTTAGGGATCATTATGTGGAATTGCCGCTTGATTTATCGAAAGTTTTGTTTATTGCGACAGCAAATGATGCGGGTAATATTCCTAGACCGCTGTTGGACCGTATGGACATTATCGAGGTTACAAGTTACACTGCAAATGAAAAGTTCCATATTGCAAAGGAGCATTTATGGGAAAAGCAGTTAAAGAAAAACGGGCTGAAAGATTCCCAGTTAACAATCAGTGACAATGCTATCAAGGCGGTGATTGACCGATATACAAAAGAGGCAGGCGTGCGAAACTTGGAACGGAAGCTTGGCACAGTTTGCAGAAAAGCTGCACTGGAAATCCTGAAAAACAGAAATGGCAAAAAGGATAAGCAGGTACAAGATAAGAGTATCCGTGTCAATAGCCAAAAGCTTGAAAAATATCTTGGAAAGCCCAAATACAGTGTGGATATGGCGAATGAGAAGGATGATGTTGGAATTGTCAGGGGACTTGCGTGGACGAGTGTCGGCGGTGATACCCTTCAGATAGAAGTGAATATTATGCCAGGCAAAGGTGAGATAGAGTTGACTGGAAAGCTTGGCGATGTGATGAAGGAGTCTGCAATGACTGGAATCAGCTTTATTCGGTCTATCGCACAAAAGTATAAGATTGCACCAGAATTTTTTAAAGAAAATGATTTTCATATACACATTCCAGAGGGGGCAGTGCCAAAAGATGGACCCTCGGCGGGGATTACTATGGCGACAGCAGTATTGTCCGCCATCACTGACACGCCTGTCAAGGCAAAGGTTGCTATGACAGGTGAGATAACGCTGCGCGGAAGAGTGCTCCCAATTGGCGGACTGAAAGAAAAGCTGTTGGCGGCAAAGACAGCAGGCATTACGACAGTACTTGTGCCGGAGAAGAATGAGAAAGATGTGGCGGAGATTTCAAATGAAATTAAATCAGGCATGGAAATTTGTCTGGTAGAGTCTATGGATGATGTGATACCACTTGCTTTTTCGCGAGAAATCAAAGTTAAGAGCACGAGATCCAAGGCAAGGACTGGAAACAACAAGCAGGAGAAGTAACAGATGGTAATTAAAAATGTTAGTTTGGAGACCGTGATTGGCGTGACAAGCAAAATACCACAAAATACAATGCCAGAAATTGCCTTTGCTGGAAAGAGTAATGTGGGGAAATCCTCGCTGATCAATGCGCTTATGAATCGCAAATCGTTGGCGCGCACCAGCGCACAACCAGGAAAAACACAGACAATTAATTTTTATAACATTAATGATGCGTTATATTTTGTGGATCTTCCAGGATATGGATATGCGAAGGTGAGTCAGCAGGAAAAAGAAAAATGGGGAAAAATGATAGAGAAATATTTGCGACAGTCCAAAGTATTAAAGGCAGTTTTTTTGCTGGTTGATATTCGGCATGACCCGTCAGCAAATGATAAGATTATGTATGAGTGGATTCTATCAAATGGTTTTCATCCAATTATTATCGCGACAAAGGCAGACAAGATAAACCGCAGTCAATTGCAGAAGCAACTCAAGGCAGTGCGGCAGGGACTTAATGTGGATAAAGATACGATTGTGATACCATTTTCGGCACAGACGAAGCAAGGGCGAGAAGAGATCTATGAACTGATTGACCATATGATAGAGCAGCCGGAAGGAGAGTGCTGATTATGGAAAGAAAGACAATCGGAACAGAGAATCTCAAACTGATTGTAAACATATTGATTTCACTGGTGATTTTGTTGCTCTGCATTTTTTTGGTGCCGAGATTGGTTTTGTTTTTTATGCCATTTGTGATTGGCTGGATTATTTCTTGTATTGCAAACCCGCTTGTAGTGTTTCTTGAGCGAAAATTGAAGATTAAGAGAAAGGCGGGGACGGTAGTCGTCATTGTGTGTGTAATTGCAGCGGTGATTGGAATCGGTTATGGACTTGGCGTTATACTCTGGAGACAGATTTCGGGTTTTATACAAGAGATTCCTGCAATGTGGGAGGCTGTAAAACAAGATTTTGATGCGTTTGGTATGTGGATAGACCAATATATCGGCGGTCGGTCGCCGAAGCTTGCAGATACCTTGAACAATTTGGGAAATATTATTGGTCAGATGATTGCTGATTTACCGAAAAGTTTTGATTTTCGTGCTTTTGGGGGAATGGGCAGCATGGTTGGCAACATTGCCAGCGTTATTATCTCGATCATTATGTGTATGTTGTCCGCGTATTTTTTCATTGCGGACCGCGATTGGCTAGGAAGTTTTCTGGACAAGATACTTCCCGAAAATATTATGCATAAATATGATGTGTTTGTCTCAAGTTTGAAACAGGCAGTTGGAGGCTATTTTAAGGCACAGTTTCGCATTGAAATTTGGATGTATATATTGTTGCTGATTGGGCTGACTGTGTTAAAAGTTCGGTATGGATTGTTGATTGCGTTATTAATAGCGTTTCTGGATTTTCTGCCCTTTTTTGGGACGGGCATTGTGCTGATTCCGTGGGCGATTGTCAATGTGATTGGCGGCAATTATTTGAGGGCACTTGGATTTTTGATTATTTGGGGCTTTGGACAATTGTTCCGTCAACTAATTCAGCCCAAGATTATGGGAGATTCCATTGGTATGGAGCCGATTCCCACATTGTTTTTGCTTTTTATTGGCTATCGTCTAGCGGGAGTTGGCGGGATGTTGGTGGCTGTGCCAATTGGTATTATTGTGGTCAATATGAATGAGGCAGGCTTTTTTGACACACCAAAGTACAGTATACGATTGTTAATCCGAAATATCAATCAGTTCCGGCAGTTAAATGAGGAGGAAATCAGGAAATTGGACGAAGGCAATAGATAGGTAAGATGTCCTGAAAATAAAGGCAATGAGAAATTTTAAGATAACGATACAGTATGAGGGCACTCGCTATCAGGGGTGGCAGCGTCAGGATTCCACAAATAATACAATACAGGGAAAATTCGAGGCAATTCTTACAAAGATGACAGGACTTGATTTTGTACAAGTTGATGGTTCTGGGCGAACGGATGCGGGCGTACATGCGCTTGGGCAGGTGGCGAACTTTAAGATTGACACAGATATGACTGCAAAGGACGTGATGGCTTATATGAATCAGTATTTGCCAGAGGATATTGGTGTGATAGCGATACAGGAGATGCCCGAACGATTTCACAGCAGACTGAATGCAAAAGGAAAGACCTATCGCTACCGTATTTGGAATACAGAACTTCCTTGCATTTTTGCGCGCAGATATGTGTATGAGATACTAGAAGAACTTAATTTGGAGACAATGCGCACCGCTGCTGCCTATCTGATAGGGAAACATGATTTTAAGGCGTTCACTTCTACCAAAAAGAGTAAAAAGTCTACTGTGCGCACAATTGATTTTGTGGAAATTGATAGGAATGACAATGAGGTCGTCATCACCTACAGTGGTGACGGCTTTCTGTATCATATGGTACGCATACTCACAGGAACTTTAATTGAGGTTGGATTAGGGCAGAGAAGCCCTGCATCTGTGCAAGCACTTCTGGAAAAAGATGCTACCAGAGATAGGGCAGGTGCGTTAGTTCCAGCAAAAGGGCTGTGTTTGGTGGAAGTGCGATATTAAGGTTTTCATATTAGATAATTGGTAACAGGCTGAAAAAGATTGTGTTAGAAAAATTTAGAAAAACTTTACAAATTCCCATTTATTTATTACAATAAGAGATATTTGAGCAAATGATAGAAAAATAAAATCATGGTGAGATATAAATTTATAGGGAATGACAGAATGGAGGATTAAGGATGAGTGACGCAGAAAAAAACATAGAATTGGCTTCGACAGAGGAAAGAGAAGTCGTTTCAAGAAATTTTATTGAGCAGCTAATCGACAAGGACTTAGCAGAGGGCGTGTATAATACTGTGCACACGCGTTTTCCGCCAGAACCAAATGGATACTTGCACATTGGACATGCCAAGGCGATCCTTGTCAATTATGGGCTTGCAAAAGAGTATGGCGGCAAATTCAACATGCGCTTTGACGATACAAATCCGACCAAGGAGGACATAGAATTTGTGGAGTCCATTAAGGCAGATGTTGCGTGGCTTGGCGCAGATTGGGAGGATAGACTTTTTTTTGCTTCTGACTATTTTGAACAGATGTACGAGTGTGCAGTTAAGCTAATTCGGAAGGGAAAGGCATATGTATCTGATTTAACAGCAGAGCAGATTAAGGAATACAGAGGGACTTTTACGGAGCCAGGAAAGGAAGACCCTTCAAGTAGTCGCTCTGTCGAGGAGAATTTGCGGCTTTTTGAGGAGATGAAGAACGGGAAGTATGCAGATGGCGAGAAGGTGCTTCGCGCGCGTATTGATATCACTTCGCCTAATTTGAATATGAGAGATCCTGTTTTATATCGTGTGGCGCACATGACGCATCACAACACAGGCGATAAGTGGTGTATTTATCCAATGTATGATTTTGCGCACCCAATTGAAGATGCGATTGAGGGTATCACGCACTCAATTTGTACATTGGAGTTCGAGGATCATAGACCGCTTTACGACTGGGTGGTAAGAGAGTTAGAATATCCGCATCCACCAAGACAGATAGAGCAGGCAAAGTTGTATCTCACGAATGTTGTGACTGGAAAACGCTATATTAAAAAGCTTGTGCAGGAGGGGATTGTTGACGGTTGGGACGACCCGCGACTGGTTTCCATCGCGGCATTGAAAAGACGTGGTTTTACGCCGGAGTCTATCCAGAAGTTTGTGGAGCTCTGCGGCGTGAGCAAGGCAAACTCCTCGACGGATTACGCGATGCTTGAGCATTGTATCCGTGAGGATTTAAAGCTGAAAAAGCCAAGAATGATGGCGGCGCTCGATCCTGTAAAGCTTATAATTGACAATTATCCTGAGGGGAAAGTGGAGTATCTTGAGGTGTCTAACAATCTTGAAAATGAATCTCTTGGCTCTAGACAGGTTCCGTTTTGCAGGGAACTGTACATTGATAGAGATGATTTTATGGAGGAGCCGCCAAAGAAATATTTTCGGCTATTTCCAGGAAATGAAGTACGCTTGATGAGCGCATATTTTGTTAAGTGTGTCAGTTATGAAAAAGATGAGAATGGCAAAGTAACCGTTGTGCACTGCACGTATGACCCTGAGACAAAGCAGGGTAGCGGCTTTACAGGCAGAAAGGTTAAGGGAACAATTCATTGGGTTCCGGCGCCTTATGCGGTGAAGGCGGAGGTTCGATTGTATGAAAATTTGATCGATGAGGAGAAAGGGGTATACAATGAGGACGGTTCGCTCAACCTCAATCCCAATTCTCTAACAGTATTGAAAGAATGTTACGTGGAACCAGCGCTCAAGGAAGCAGAACCATATGATAGTTTTCAGTTTGTGAGACAGGGATTTTTTAATGTAGACGCCAAAGATTCCAAACCAGATGCACTAGTGTTTAACAGAATTGTATCGTTGAAAAGTTCCTTTGTACTGCCGAAATAAGAATGCAAATCGAGTAGAGAAGATTTATCTTTCTCGACCCGTGCGCCGCGTTAGCGACTTATTTCCTCTGCACGGGTCTGCGCATAAAAACTGTGCAGTAAAAACATATGATAACCGCACAGCTGGATTTTTTTGAAAGGAAAAAGGATAAAATGAGATATAAATGTCTTATATTAGACCATGATGATACAGTAGTGAACAGTACTGCAACAATACATTATCCTGCGTTTTTGGAGGCGCTGAAAATACTTAGACCAGGAGTGACAATCTCTCTCAATGATTATTTTCGGGAGAATTTTGATCCAGGGTTTATTTCATATTGTGTGGATAAGCTTGGCATGACTGATCAGGAACTTGAAGTGGAAGTTGAATGCTGGCGAAGTTATGTATCGGGACATACACCACAGGCATATACTGGAATAAAGGAGATTATTGAGCGCCAGAAGAAAGAGGGAGGGATTGTGTGTGTGATATCGCATTCCTATGACTTTAATATTAGACGGGATTATGAAAAGAACTACCTTCCTCTGCCGGATATGATTTTTGGCTGGGAGTGTTTGCCAGAACAGAGAAAACCTAGTACATATGCACTGGAAAAGATTGCCCATAAATATCATTTAAAACCGGAAGAGATGATTATGGTAGATGATTTAAAACCAGGATATGATATGGCAAAGGCTTACGGCGTACCGTTCGTCGGTGCTGGCTGGGCGAATGATATTCCAGAAATTCGAGAATTTATGAGAAAAAATAGTGATATCTATTTTACAAGCGTGAAAGAACTAGAACATTTTTTATTTGAATAGGTTTTAATTATATTGAGAAATTTCTAACATGCTTTTAATTATGTACATGGGCACCGCAAGGAAAAATATCAGCAAAGTTATCAGGTGCCCAGTGTGAGAGTAGGAGAAAAGATATTCTTCTACTCGAATCATTCCATATCAGAATCGTCAAAAAATTCTTCTGAAGTTTCTTCCGTGTTAGAAGATTCCGTATAGGTCATAGAGACAGAGCCTGTCTGAATATTCTCAGAGGTCGCTGTGTCAGATGCTGGTACAGCGGACATGTCTACCTGTGTATAGACAGGTTCAACAGAGGGAGAAGTCATCTCACCGATGATTTCTTTTGCTTTGTCAATTTTCTCGGACACATTAAAGTGTTCGAGTTTTTCTTTTGTCTTATCGAGAGTCTCAATTACTTTCTCACCAATAATTTCTTTTGCATTGTCTATATCAATTGATACATATGGACGGTTTTTGCTGCCTGTGGAATTTACGGAGTCAGAGGAGAAATCTTCATCATCAAGATCCTCATCAAAATCGTCAAAATCATCAAAATCGTCAAGCTCATCTTCGGAAGCGTCTGTTTTCTTGCGAAGATAATAATAGGTTCCCGCAGCTGCAGCACCGGCGAGGGCACTGAATAAAACAAGTTTGCTAAATTTCTTAGCCATTTTGGTTCTCCTTTCCTGTTGCAGTTGTATTTATGGTATTTCAAAGATAGTTCTATTTTAATACTATTTTATGGAAATGAAAAGAGAATATGTAAAATTTTTTTGTGCATTTTGGAAAATAGCTATTGCTTCATTTAAAGGAAAACCTAATAGAAAAGCATAGAACAAAAGTTTGATTTTGGTCTGTACTTTTTTTGGCTTATATGTTATAATGAAAAACTAAATGACAGGACAATACTATATGCATTAGTTAATATTATTACAATTATTAAGCCATGTAGAATCACTTCATGGTGTCAAAGCCACATACCGTGGCTGGATGCTCTTCCCTTCAACCTTATAGCTATTTTATGGACTTTGCAGTTAGTGCAAAGTCCTGAGGCTGAACTGTAACAATCAAATTACATGAATTTAGGGTGAATGGTTAAATTTTTTGGTCACAAATTGGAGGTTTTCATATGTCAGAGTTTAAATTACATGCCCCATACCAGCCCACCGGAGACCAACCGCAGGCAATTGAAGCCCTTGTAAAAGGCTTTAAAGAGGGTAACCAATTCCAAACTTTATTAGGTGTTACTGGTTCCGGCAAAACTTTTACCATGGCGAATATTATACAGGCGCTGCAAAAACCCACTTTGGTGATAGCGCATAATAAAACGCTCGCCGGACAATTGTATGGTGAGTTTAAAGAATTTTTTCCAGAAAACGCGGTAGAATATTTTGTGTCCTACTATGATTATTATCAGCCAGAGGCATATATACCGTCCTCAGACACTTATATTGCAAAGGACTCCGCTGTCAATGATGAGATTGATAAGTTGAGACTATCAGCGACAGCATCTTTGACAGAACGCCGTGATGTTGTGGTGGTGGCCAGCGTGTCTTGCATTTATGGTCTGGGGAGTCCAGACGAGTATCAGGGAATGATGCTTTCTTTGCGGCCAGGAATGGCTAAAGATAGAGATGAAGTGATTCATGCCTTGATTGAGATGCAGTATGACCGAAATGATATGGAGCTTGACCGAGGGCGTTTTCGCGTACATGGTGATGTGGTAGATATTCATCCGGCGCAGGGTGGTGATTTTTTGATTCGTGTGGAGTTTTTTGGAGATGAAATTGACCGTATTGCTGAGGTGGATCCAATAACAAATAAGGTTCATGCTACTTTGGAGCACACTACTATTTTTCCAGCGTCGCATTATGTTGTAGCGCCAGAGCGGATTGCCAAGGCATGTGTGGACATTGAGGAGGAAATGAAAGAGCGTGTGCGTTATTTTAAGAGTGAGGACAAGCTTTTAGAGGCACAGCGCATTTCTGAGCGAACAAATTTTGATATTGAGATGCTTCGTGAGACAGGATTTTGTTCTGGTATAGAGAATTATTCCAGACATCTAAATGGCTCGAAGGAAGGAGATCCGCCATATTGTTTGATGGATTTTTTTACAGAAGATTTTCTGATTATCATAGATGAGTCACATATGACAATTCCGCAAATTCGTGGAATGTATGCGGGTGATCGTTCTCGAAAAACAACTCTGGTGGAATATGGGTTTCGGCTTCCGTCAGCACTAGACAACAGGCCGCTTCAATTTGAGGAGTTTGAGCAAAAAATTGACCAGATGCTCTTTGTCTCGGCGACGCCAAATGAATATGAAAAACAGCATGAACTTTTGCGTGCGGAGCAAATTATCCGTCCTACGGGGCTATTGGACCCAGAGATTGAGATACACCCTGTAGAAGGACAGATTGACGATTTGATTGCCAGAATTAATGCGGAGACTGCCAAGCACAATAAAGTGCTGGTGACAACGCTGACAAAGCGTATGGCGGAAGATTTGACCCAATATATGTCAGAAGTCGGTGTGCGTGTGAAATATCTGCACTCTGATATTGACACGCTTGAGCGCGCGCAGATAATTCGTGATATGCGCCTTGATGTGTTTGACGTGCTTGTCGGTATTAATCTTTTGCGCGAGGGGCTTGACATTCCTGAGATATCGCTTGTGGCGGTTTTGGACGCAGATAAAGAAGGATTTCTGCGCTCTGCGACGTCTTTGATTCAGACGGTTGGTCGTGCCGCAAGAAATGCAGAGGGGCATGTAATTATGTATGCTGATACAATTACAGATTCTATGCAGATAACATTGGAGGAGACTGCCAGAAGACGTGCTATCCAGCAAAAATATAATGAGGAACATGGTATTACGCCACAGACAATCAAGAAGGCAGTACGCGACCTTATCAGCATTTCAAAAGCGGTGGCAAAAGAAGAACAACAGTTTGAAAAAGATCCGGAATCAATGAATGAGAAGGAACTTAAGAAATTAATTGACACAGTGGAAAAGAATATGCGCAAGGCAGCGGCAGATCTTAATTTTGAGGCGGCAATGGAGTTGCGTGACAAGATGATGGAACTCAAAAAGCAGTTGTTGGATTTAACAAGTGGGCTTTGAATGTGTTTGGGCACTGCATAATTATAAAATGATATTCTATACGATGTTGATAAGCTATAGTTCATAAAAGAAAGGTATGGTACGAAAATGGACAGAGAACAATTAAAGATGTTGCCAAAGGGAGAGGTTATTAAGATTCGCGGTGCAAATGAACACAATCTGAAAAACATTGATCTGGACATTCCCAGAAACAAATTTGTTGTGTTGACAGGGCTGTCTGGTTCTGGTAAATCTTCCCTTGCGTTTGATACCATTTATGCGGAGGGACAGAGACGATATATGGAATCTTTGTCTTCCTATGCTAGACAGTTTTTGGGACAGATGGAGAAGCCAAATGTGGAGCGCATTGATGGATTGTCGCCTGCGATTTCGATTGACCAGAAATCCACAAATAGAAATCCGCGTTCGACAGTTGGCACGGTGACAGAAATCTATGATTATTTTAGACTTTTGTATGCGCGCATTGGAATTCCGCACTGTCCAAATTGCGGGCGGGAGATTAAGCGTCAGACAGTTGACCAGATGGTTGACCAGATTATGGAGCTGCCGCAGGGGACAAAACTTCAGCTTTTGGCGCCTGTGGTGCGCGGCAGAAAAGGGGAACATGCCAAAGTGCTTGACCGCGCAAAGAAAAGCGGTTATGTGCGTGTGCGCATTGACGGGAATCTGTATGATTTGTCAGAGGAGATTAAACTCGAAAAAAATATCAAACATAATATTGAGATTATTGTGGATAGAATTGCTGTAAAAGAAGGTGTTGAGCGAAGGCTGACAGATTCTATAGAGAATGTCATGGCACTTTCAGAAGGACTTTTGATGGTAGATGTGATTGACGGCGAGATGATGAACTTTTCTGATAGCTTTGCCTGTCCTGATTGTAATATCAGTATTGATGAGGTGGAGCCGCGGAGTTTTTCTTTTAACAATCCGTTTGGTGCCTGTCCAGAGTGTTTTGGACTCGGCTATAAGATGGAGTTTGATATGGATTTAATTATCCCGGACAAGAGTCTTAGTATCAATCAGGGGGCAATTACTGTTATGGGGTGGCAGTCCTGTGCGGATAAGGGAAGCTTTACCAATGCGATTTTGCAGGCTTTGTGCAAGGAGTATGATTTTTCCCTCGACACACCGTTTGAACTGTTGCCCGATAAGATAAAAGATGTTTTGATAGGTGGGACAAATGGAAGACAAGTGACTGTACATTATAAAGGGCAACGCGGTGAAGGAACATATCCCGTGGCGTTTGAAGGACTGCTCAAAAATGTGGAGCGCAGGTACAGAGAAACCGCGTCGGAAGGTATCAAACAGGAGTACGAGACATTTATGCGTATCACGCCCTGTAAGGAATGCGGCGGAAGACGTCTGAAAAAGACTTCGCTTGCAGTGACAGTCTGTGATAAGAATATCTATGAAATTACCTCCATGTCCATCACAAATTTATACAATTTTCTGGATACAATGCAGTTGACCCAGCAACAGCAGTTGATAGGAAAGCGCATTTTAAAAGAAATACGAGCGCGTGTAGGATTTCTTGCAAGTGTTGGACTGGAATATCTATGTCTGTCAAGAGGTACTGCGTCCCTTTCTGGCGGCGAAGCACAGCGCATTCGTCTGGCAACGCAGATTGGATCTGGTTTAGTTGGCGTGTGTTATATTCTGGATGAACCGAGCATTGGACTGCATCAGCGGGACAATGACAAGCTGCTTTCCGCACTGCGCAATCTGCAGGGACTTGGAAATACGCTGCTTGTTGTGGAGCATGATGAGGATACAATGCTGGCGGCAGACCATGTAATTGATATTGGTCCAGGTGCTGGGGAACATGGCGGGGAGGTGATTGCACAAGGAACAGCAGAGGAGATTATGCAGGTTCCAGAGTCTATCACTGGACAGTATTTAAGTGGAAAAATACAAATTCCTGTGCCAGAACACCGCAGAAATCCAACAGGCTGGCTTACCGTGAAGGGGGCAGCAGAAAACAACCTGAAAAATATTGATGTGAAGTTTCCGCTTGGCGTATTTACCTGCGTGACAGGCGTGTCCGGATCAGGAAAATCGTCTCTGGTAAACGAAATTTTATATAAGTATTTAGCGAAAAAATTGAATAGAGCACGTACAATTCCAGGGAAATTTAAGAAGATTGAAGGGGTAGAGCAGCTTGACAAAGTAATTGCAATCGACCAGTCACCGATAGGCAGAACTCCACGCTCCAATCCAGCAACCTACACAGGAGTGTTTGACCAAATCCGAGATTTGTTTGCATCGACTGTTGACGCGAAGGCAAAAGGATACAGCAAAGGGCGTTTTAGCTTTAATGTAAAGGGCGGTCGGTGCGAGGCGTGCGGCGGTGATGGCATTATTAAGATTGAGATGCACTTTCTGCCAGATGTCTATGTGCCATGTGAAGTCTGTCAGGGAAAACGTTACAATAGGGAGACGCTGGATGTAAAATATAAGGGAAAGAGTATCTATGATGTGCTGGATATGACTGTTGAAGAAGCGATGACATTCTTTGAGCCAGTACCCTCTATTAAGAGAAAGATTGAAACTTTATATGATGTGGGGCTTTCCTATATTAAATTAGGGCAGCCTTCGACAACACTCTCTGGTGGAGAAGCACAGCGCATTAAGCTTGCGACAGAATTAAGTCGCAGGAGCACAGGAAAGACAATCTATATTTTGGACGAGCCGACAACAGGGCTTCATTTTGCAGATGTGCATAAATTGGTAGAGATTTTGCAGCGTCTTGCGGAGGGCGGCAACACGGTGATTGTTATTGAACACAACTTGGATGTGATTAAGACCGCAGACTATATTATTGATATTGGACCAGAAGGCGGAGACGGCGGTGGTACTGTGATTGCCGAAGGTACTCCAGAGTACATTGCATCTTGTCCGCAATCCTACACAGGAATTTATGTAAAAAGAATGTTAGAACGCGCAAAGAGGTAATTTGGAGCGAAATAGATGAAGATAAAATCAGTAGGAGTTGTGCTTTCTTATTATAGAGAAAAGTATAAATTAACTTTGAATCAAGTGTGTGATGGTATTTGTTCTGCCAGTACATTAATGCGTCTGGAAGATGGAGTTCGGTGCGTGGATTCTCTTACAAGCAGCCTGCTTCTTGAGCGGATAGGAAAAGAAGTTTGTCAGTTTGAACAGCTTTTAAATGATCAAGATTATGATTTGTGGCGCGCGAGGGAGTCTATCTTAGAACATATGCAGAAAAAGGATTATGTTCGAGTGCGGGAGGAATTGTTGCATTACCGTAAGATGGAAAACTTTAATTCAGATCTTCATGAACAATTCTGTCTTTATCAGGAAGTTGTAATGCTGGTCGGAGATTTGGAAGAAGGTAATTTAAAACAGCAGGAAATTTGGGAAAAAGTATATAAGACAGCACGGGAAGCGTTACAGATAACAAAACATGGAACTGTATTTGAAGATTACAGAAAAAAACAGCTCTATACAACAACAGAGGCAAAACTAATTTTAATATTGATCCATTATGCCAGAAACAAAATGTATATTCGCCAAGAAGAAATATTGTTGGATTTATTTCATCATATAAAATACTATGATACTGAGCGCAGAAAGCGGGAATTGGGAAGTAAAATTCTGCTGGAAATTATTGATCTGGCACAAAAACAGCAGGATTTCGATAAAGTATTGTCCTATACTGATCAAGGAATTGATTATGTCTCACAAGGCAGAGCGTGCGCAGGGCTGGAACAGTTCCGTTTTCTTAGAGCACGAATTCTATTGACACGATATGGAGCAGATGCATTAAAAGATGACATAAGGAGGCATGAAATTCAGAAGGAATGTTTAATGGCATACAGCATTTGTGAAGTTTTTGGTGATAGACAACAGATAAAAGTGATTGAGCGTTTTTGTGAGGAAGATCTAAAATGGCAAATTACAGAGCTGGTGATGTAATACGTATGACAAGAAATGCTGTTGGAATCACACAAGAGGATTTAAGTGATGGAATTTGCTCTGTGGAGACATTATCGCGTATTGAAAATGGAAAGCATAAGATTAAGCGAGAAACATACAGAAAACTTATGGAGAAGATGGGGCGTGCGGTGCATGATAACTGTGCAGTATGCATGGGAAAGGATATGTCCTTGTTGGAAGAATATACCCTATTTGAAGATGCGATGGCAAAACGAGAGTATAATATGGCTAAGCGGTATTTGGAGCGTATTCGTGAGAAAATATCAGATTTACTTGTGGATAGACAGTATTTAAAAAGAGTTGAAACATTATTGACATATGAGCTGGGAGAACTTAGCCCACAGGAGTTTTTACTGCAGTTAGAGGAAACAATAAAAATGACAATTCCAGAGTATGAATGTTATCTGTGGGGAGAGAAGCGTGATAAAATATATCCATATAGGGAGCAGGAGATATTGATTTTGATGGGAATGGGGACAGCATATTATGATATGGAGAAACTGGATAAAGCCATCCTGATTTATGAGGTAATTATCAGGAGTTTAGATGCAGGATATATGGATATAAAGAATGCGGCGGAGTTAAAACTTATCAATCTGGCGAATTTGTCACGACCGCTTAGAAAACAAGGACGATACGAAGAGGCGTTGGTAAAAGCAAAAGAAGGCTTGGAAATAGCAATTAGCCGAAGGTATGCACATGCGTTGGTGGAATTGTTAATGGAGACAGCAGGAAATCAATTGAAGATTGCAATAAAAATGAAAAAATCTGAGGAACAGAATCAGATATTGTTGAATTCCCAAAAAATGATGCGACAGGCATATTATATTGCTGTCGCAAGAAAAGATATACATAACCAAAATTTAATAAAAGAAAATCTTAAATATTATTTTGGTGATCAGGTGTTAAAGAATGTACTGTAGTAGCAGAAGAAAGTTCTGGTTCGCTACAATAATTGTGTTGTGGAGCAATAATTAAAATGATAAGTGCCAGAGCAGCGAGTTGTCTGATTAGTTTCTCTTTTGGTTTCATTTGTAAAACCTCCTAATATTTAATAATAATTTATGATATCATGCTTATGCGAGCTGGTATAATATCGATAGCTATTATACCATAAAGTATTTCAAAGCAACATGTCAAAACTGGAAAAAATATTTTTCCAGTTTTGACATGGTACTTTTTGTCATGAAATGCTATAGTATAGGAGTCAAACTTGAACAACATAATATTTTTATATTCTATAAATGAGCAAATTTAAAATATTTACTAAATTTTATTTATAGCTAGTCCTAAAATGCACAATCAGCAAATGCAATACGCATAAATAACTTATATTAATCTGAATCCATTCATTTAGCAGTTGGTTCAAATTAAGAATTTTTGTGTAATTTTCAAATTTGCTCATTATTCACCAAAAGAAAGGAAGGTAATAAAATGAAGAAAAAAATTTATACAATGGCACTAATGCCACTATTAATAGCAGTAAGTTCCATAACTGTTTTAGCCGCATCTTCAGATGGTGAACCTCAGCCATCTGATTTGAGTAATCTTCCAATCCCCGCACCTTATTATGGAGAGGCACCTTCAGGTGCTGTTGATTCATATATTCCGTCAGAATATGAACAGTTGAATGAATTAAATCAAAGAAATTCTAGCTTGACGGAAGCACAACGAGCTATGATTCAACAAAAGCTTTCAGAAACTGACAGTATTGCAGATGAGTATACTGCTTCAACCCAGTCAACATACACTATGCTTCCAGGCGGATATACCTGTTATGCACAAGAGCAGCCAGCATATTGTGTGGCAGCAATCTGTCAGGCTATGATGAAATATTTAACGGGTACAAAATATTCGCAAAGCGTCTTAGCCAATGCTATGTCTATTGATCCCCAACGGGGTGGTAATTTTGATAATCTGCGTACATATTTAAATGCAAATCAAAGTAAAAATGCATATGTCGCCAGAAAAACGAATGTCAGTCTTGAAACAATGAAAAAAAATTTATATGCTGCTATTGCGACATATAAGGCGCCTGCGGCATTAAGGATTGTTTGTACCACTACTGGTGGATGGCCTTATAACTCTAATGGACACGCATTGAGTGTTTCATCCGCCAGGGATGATAAGTCTACCTTTGTACTAGCGGATCCACTTATTGGTTATCTTACACCAGGTAAAAGTGGCTATTATGAGATGTCTGCTTCCAAGATCCATACTGCTGTAACCGTTAATGAATATTGTGGATATATATATTAATTTTTTGTTGAAAATTGAATTGAATTTATGATAATAATTGGCTGCCACAAAATGTAAAATTTTGTTTTGAGATATCCTAACATTTTGTGGCAGTCCCATTTTATATTAAAAAGGATAGGCGTTAATATGAAAAGAAAAACTGCGATAGTTATACTGATAATATTAACTTCATTATGCGGTTGTTCTATTAAAGGTACAGATGAAGCTAATATAAACAATACTTCAAAAGCTGCCCAAGGTGAAATGACCAAGGAATATATAGATAACATAGCTGAGGAATCGGATTATTGTATAGAGTTGGAAAATGGCGCGGAAATATGTTTAGCTAATTATAGTGGGATAACGTGTCTTGCCGATGATAATTTGGTTTATTTTAAATATACAGATAATGGAGAATGTATATATTATTCATATAATATTAAAACAGAAGAAACTAAAAGACTTGGAATGGTTGAAAGGTATTTTATGGATACCAATACAAATGTATATATAAATAATAAAATATACTTGTATATAACTACATATACGGATTCTGACATTACAAGTAATTTATATTGCATAGATTTGAGCAATGAGACCCTTGAACAGGTTTTGGATGAAAATTTGAATTTAGTGCTGGTGTATTTAAAAGGAAATCAAGATACAATATATTCGTTAAAAAGTTATACTGTGAGTAATAATTTGCTACAGTTTGTTGATTCTTTTGATCTTAACAATAGATTAAGTAAGGCTGTAACAGAAAGTAATTCGGATTTTATATTGCAGTTTGATGTGTTAGAAACTGAACTTTGGACCTTTGTTTCAAGAACATCTGACAATAATTTACAAAAATATTATATATGTTCATATGATACTAAAGAAGGTAATATAATAGCAGAATATTCTTGCGAGGGCATTGAAAAGTATATAGGTGAAGAGGGAATATTAAAATTTAAAATATTGGGAAACTATGTATATATCCAAAATCTTTCAAGAAAATCAGTGCTAGCTGAGCTAAAAGATGGAAATTTGAATATTTTGTTTTATGGTGATATAGACACTATATTAGATATAATACCTGATAGTAATATCTCTGATTCGAAACAATTACTATTTGTGTATGATACCAATCGTTTGCTTTATATAAACAATAATAGTCAATTATACATTTTCGAGTTACCACCAAAAGAAGATTTTAATAAAATTAAATTTGCATTTGATAATGGAGATGAATTTGTAGTTGCATTAGGAAACCAAACTGACGATATTAGATTGTATTATTATAAAATTGATGTCTTATTTCAAACTGCCGATACTAATCAATATGTAAATGATACTTCTGTTTATATAGGCGATATATAATATTTTGGCGTATAGCATTTGTGAGGTTTTGGCGACAGACAACAGATAAAAGTGATTGAGCATTTTTGCAAGAAGAGGCTAAAATGGCAAATTACAGAGCTGGTGATATGTATGATAAGAAATGCTGTCAGAATCACGCAGAAGGAGCAAGAATGAAAAATTATTATAAATATGCAAAAAAATATTATTTGCATGGATGTTATTTTCACTAATAAATATACTTGCATCGATACTGTTTGCGTTATATCTTCAAAGTGTTATTGATATAACATCTATGGGACAAATGGAAAAGTTAAGACAAAGCTGTTATGCTGGTATTTTGCTGGTTATCGGACTTGGGGCAACAACGTATTTACGAAACCATTTTCGATTTTTGTTTTCTAAAGATATTATGATAAGACTTCGCAATGATATTGTGAATAAAATATTGGGGACAAATATGGAAACTTTTCAAACACATAAAAGTTTTGAATATACTTCAATTCTTAATAACGATTTAGTTATGTTGGATGAAAAATACTTTTTATGTATTCCAGATATTGTGATAAATATAATGATGTGTGTCATTGCTTCAATAACATTATATATTAAGTCCTATTCTTTTTGTGGTTTCCTTGCTGCTTAGCTTTATTCCTGTTGTAGTGCCGTTTTTATTTGGAACAAAAATTTCGCAGTTACAAAAACAATACAATATATCACTTGAGATTTATAATGGCGTAATAAAGAATATTTGGAATGGGTTTGAATTGATAAAGAGTTTTCATGTTGAAAAGCATATAAGGGATCATTATATAAGCAAGTGTAGAGATACTGAGGAATGGCGTTATAAATCAGCAAATTTGCAAGGTTTGTTGAACGGAGTATCTACAGGTATCGCATTTATGACAGATGTAGTTGTAATTACTGTTGCGGCTTATCTTGTCATAATAGGGGAAACGTCATTAGGTACATTAATAGCGACAATTCAATTATTAAATTATATTTCTACACCAATACAAAAAGTATCGAACAGCCTTGCCATATATAAAAGCAGTATTCCTATTTGTAAAAGGATAGAAAATATTTTATATCATTTGGAAGAAGAAAGTAGTGGAACAGAAAAAATTAAAAACGTTACACCAATCAAAATAAAAAATTTGAGTTTTATGTATCAGGAAGGAACTGCTGTACTATCAGATATAAACATAGTGTTTGAAAAAGGAAAAAAATATGCATTAGTAGGAGATAGTGGAAGCGGAAAAAGTACTTTGATTCGTGTGATGATGCAACAGTATAATGAGTATGCAGGAGACATATTTTTTGGCAGTCAGAATGCAATGTGTATTGAGAAAGAAAGCTTGTATCGTCAAATAGCATTAGTGCACCAAAATGTAGTACTTTTTGATGGAACATTAAAAGATAATGTTTCATTATATGAAGCATACAGTGATGACATGGTGAAGCGAGCGTTGGTAAAAGCTGGAATGGAAGGAATATTACAAGAAAAAGGGTTGGATTATCCTATTTCAGAAGATGGTTCTAATCTATCTGGTGGTGAGCGTCAAAGAATTGCAATTGCAAGGGCTTTTTTGAGAAATACTCCCGTTGTGGTATTAGATGAAGCAACCTCCAATTTGGATAATATAAAAGCTTTGGCGATTGAGAATACAATAATTGATTCGGATGTTACAATTATAAATATAGCACATCGTCTGAATGAAGAAATTTTGGAACGATATGATAAAATATTTTTATTTTCAAAAGGAAAATTAAAAGAGTGTGGTAAATATCAAGATTTATTGGAAGAAAAAGGGGAGTTGTATCGACTAATGAAGGCATAGACGATAAATAATTTGTCTGGAAAGATTATGGTTCAACATATGTTATAAAAGGATATCTTGCAAAGAGAAGATGATTATGACAAATAATGATAAAAGAGAACGATCTGCTATGGCATTTCAATATAGTGAAAGCTATCGAAGCGCTTTTTATGAAAACAATAAGTTACGATTTGGATGGGCATTTTTTCTGTGTATAGTAATGCAGTTGTATATGCTTTTTGGGTATTACTATGAAGCTGATTACAGATATTCTTGTTCAAGAGTGTCCTGAGATTTTTTTGAAAAAATTA
The DNA here is from genome assembly GCA_002358575.1 of Lachnospiraceae bacterium UBA3401. Taxonomy (GTDB): domain Bacteria; phylum Bacillota; class Clostridia; order Lachnospirales; family Lachnospiraceae; genus COE1. Next base: position 35,611 of record DEPD01000064.1, read on the forward strand.
GATTTGGGTATGAGAAGGATAATAGGATCTTAAAAGATGTGGATATCCAATTTGAGAGAGGTAAAAGTTACGCAATTATAGGACCTTCAGGAAGTGGAAAATCTACGATTCTTAATTTAATGTTTGGCGGATTTTCTGATTATGAAGGGAAAATTCTTTTTAATGGAACTGAGCTTAGAACGATCAAAAGAAATACCTTGTATGATGTGATGCCAGCGATTCAACAGAATGTATTTGTGTTTGACAGTATCATCGAGGAAAATATAACAATGTTTAAGCAGTATGCTTCGGATAAGGTGCAGCGGGCGATTGACCTGTCAGGATTAAAATCGTTTATGGAAGAAAAGGCAGCGGGTATCTGTGTGGGGAGGGCGAATTTATCAGGAGGGGAGAAACAGCGGATCTCGATAGCGAGAAGCCTTTTGAAAAATGTGTCGGTATTTTTGGTAGATGAGGCAACGGCAGCGCTTGATCTCACTACTACAGACAACATCATAAACCAAATATTAAAATTAGAGGGAATTACGAAAATTGTAGTGGCACATAGATTGGATAAGGAATCACTGGGAGGCTTTGACGAGATTATGTAATCCATGAAGGCGTGATGGAAGAAAAAGGTAAATTTGATGCACTGATGGAACAAAAGCAGAGTTTTATTCCATGTATCATGTAAAGGAAAGTCAAGATAAATTAACATGAATAGAATTGCGGTTCACACACCATCTGATTCTGACACAATTTTGTTCGTTGAAGGCGTAAACAGCAACAAATTTTGCAATTGTGGCATGAATGTTTTTTATATTGATGGACAAATGAACTGTAACAAAGTTACAATTCACATCCACGCCCGATTTCGTATTGATTTATGATGATTTGGTG
>DEPD01000184.1 GCA_002358575.1 Lachnospiraceae bacterium UBA3401
TCTTTTATGCTTCCCCATTTCTTGATGTCGATTTTGTCTCTATGTAATTCAATATTTTGATTTTTCTTAAAATAATCATAAATTCTATCAGCTTCGCTTGAATCATTCCAACAATAAGATAAAAATATATTCACTTTAATCAATGTAACTCCTCCATATATAGCTTCGTAATAATAACTTACACTTCTTTCAAATCCTCACACAATGGCAACAATACTTCCAATCTTTCTGCAATTCTCTGCTGTTCCTCTATTGGGGGAATTGGAATCAATGCCCGATAAAACTTATCATCATTAATTGCAGGATATGCCATACCTTTAGCATTTTCTGTGGAGTTTGCATATCTATCAAATTCTGGTGACAACATATAAAATAACAAAAACTTATTTAAAATCCCTTTACAACAAGTCATAACTGCAAAACCTGTACTCGCAATAGGCTCTTCTTTAAAGTTTCTATCAATAATACACATATTATGCAAATATGGTCTAACTGTCGCATATAAAACATCTCCATATTTTACAATTTTTCTTGCCCTTGAAGGTGCTTTATCAGCTTCAATAATGTTATCTTCATTATTTAATTTCTGATGAACATTATCTATTGAGCCTATATCTATATACGAAAAACACTTATTAGGTATTTTTTGTCCACCGCTATATGTTATATTTTTTAATCTCACCCATCTCCAATTTTCAGGAATATCAAATGGAATCTCTTCTTCCTCAATATCTGGTATAGCTTTTTCCTTTTTGATTTTCTTTTGTGCAATTAGTTCCTCTTTTTCTTGTCCGATTGCTTCCAGCAATTCATCTACACTACTATCACTCTCCAACTGCTCTGTCAATTTTCCCTGCATAGCAGCTTGAAGCAATGCATCTTTCATATTTGTCGGAAATTCTTTCTTTATTGTTTCCAACTCTTTTTCAATCTTCTCATACTCATCAATTTTCGGCATAATTTCGTTGATTTTATCAACAATTCTCTGCTGCTCTTCGATAGGAGGAAGCGGGATAAGCATTTTAGATAAAGTCTGTCCATTACAATTTGGTTGACATCCTTGTGTTTTTCCATTTTGTAATTGTACCCAATACAATTGACTCTCCATAAATCCCTTCAAATATTGGGGAACCAACTGATTACTATATCTTGTTCTTATCAGATACCCTGCATAAATTACATCTTCTTGAATTTCATTTACTAAAAATGATTTTCCTACCGTACCCCCTGTTCTTGCGAATAATATATCATTTTTCTGCAAAAGATATGTTTCTATCTCTTCATCTTTTATATCACAATATGGCACAGTATCCCAATTTACAGAATTATCCTGTATGTCACTGATACGAACCATTTTAATTCTACCCATTTCTTTTGCAGATGCATTATAACCATATTGAATTGAATATGCTAAATTTCCCCATCTAACCCATCTCCAACTATCAGGAATATCATATGGAAACTCATCTTCCTGAATTTCTGGCAATGGCTTTTCTTTTTTTATTTTCTTTTCAGCAATTAATTTCTTTTTTTCAGCTTGTATTTTTATCAACATCTCATTCACATCACTATCTGCTTCAAGCTGCTCAGTCAGCTTCCCCTGCAATGCAGCCTGCAATACTGCCTGCCTTAAATCTTCTGCTAATACCATAACTACACTCCCAACATATCTATTATCTCTTGTAGCTTCGCATCCATCTTTCGATCAAGTTTCTCCCTCTCCGCTTTAAAGTTCTCTATCGTCTCTTTAGGAGAAAGAATCACTTTTTCCTCATTCGGGAAACCACAAAAGTCTAAACTATAATTATTCGCTACAATCTCTTCCACAGATACTTTTCTTGCTTTCCAAGTTTCTGTCATAGAACTATCTTCTTTTTCATCTTTTATTTCTACACGATTATCCCACCACTCATCAAGAGCAGACATTTTCTCCCTTGTCATTGGATTTTTTTTCATAGAGAATTTCTGTCCGTTTGGCAAATCAAATCTGTAAAACCATACCTCTTTTGTCGGCTCTGTCTTATCAAAGAAAAGTAAATTTGTTGCAATACTTGTATAAGGTGCGAAACAGCTTCCAGGCAATCTAATAACTGTATGTAAGTTAAATTCTTCTAACAATTTTTTCTTAATTGCACTCTTACTGTTATCAGTTCCAAAAATAAAGCCATCAGGAAGAACTACCCCACATCTTCCATTTTTACCCAGCCGATACATAATTTCTATCATAAAGAGGTCTGCTGTCTCTGAATTTCTAAGTTCAGCAGGAAAATTCTTCTGCACAATTTCAAGTTCTGAACCACCATAAGGCGGATTCATAAGAATGACATCAAACTTATCATCATCTGTATATCTTCTTACATCTTGCTCCAATGAATTATCATGCATAATATCTGGCTCTGCAATATCATTTAAAAGCATATTCGTTGTACAAAGCATATAGGGAAGCTGCTTCTTTTCAACTCCATAAAAGGAATGTTGCAATTTGGGCAAATCTTCTATCCTGATTCCTGCATCTTCCACATGATGGAGTGCATCTACAAGGAATCCTCCTGTACCACATGCG
>DEPD01000052.1 GCA_002358575.1 Lachnospiraceae bacterium UBA3401
GATATTTCTTCGAGGAGGTATGTCAAAAACCGTAGGCGTAGCGGGCTGCGGCAAGGCTTTTTGGCATGCATAATCGGAGAAACAGCCAAGTCAAGATGCGTCAGTTATTTTCCTACAATTCCTAAGTCCATAAAGTCCCCCCTCGTATCAAATGTTTTTGATTCTGCAACACCACTTATCATTTACAGATATTTTTTCAACTCTGCAATGACAGCCTCATACTCTGCATCAGACAAAGTTTTTCGTTTTGGGTCCATAGCAAATGTACTGCCCCATTCAAATTCGTCTTCCTGATACTTTGGAACCAGGTGAAAATGAAGATGATGCCCTGTATCTCCATATGCGCCATAATTTACTTTATCCGGTGCAAACGCTTTGTGAATCGCCTCCGCAACATGGTTTACATCATGGAAAAATGCATTTCTCTCCGCTTCAGAAAGCTCTGTCATCTCGCTCACATGATGTTTGCTTGCCACAATAACTCTCCCTTTATGGCTCTGCTCCTTAAATAAATAAACTTTTGATGCATCGAACTCACAAATTTTAATACCGAACTTTTCCACCAGTTCACCTTCCATGCAATATGCACAATTATTATCTATCATACACTACTCTCCTTTCCTTTTTGCAGACTCCGAAAGACTATTATTGTCGGAGTCTATTTGTAACATTTTATTGCAAGCGTACGAATTGGTTTTATATCAGCAAAGCTAACTCACACACCGCAGCAAGAATGCCAATAACATTCTTGAAATCTAAGCATTTGCTGCCAACTTCTGAAAATGCCGTTCCAAGAGCGCCACAACCGCATTTTTATCTTCCATCTTATCCAGTATAACACAGGTACCAAATACATCGTCATACTGATAAATTAGCTTGTATGGATCGCCTTTAATCATAAACTGCGCATCTCCCTCATAGGGTTGAAACACTTCTTTTCCCATTTCCTCAGCAACACTCTGTACAAGCATACGGACTGGTTCAGATGCCCATCCATTGGTATCAATCACAATCCAACCATCTTCTTCTGTGATCATATTAATCTTATAAAGCATTATTCAACTGCTCCTTATCTATATCTTTGGTGTGCACAAAAAGGCATCACATTATATGTGATACCTCCTGTTTTTATGCACACCTACTTGCTTTTCTACATTTTACCTATTTCTGCACAAGATGAACTGCAAAGCCACCAATCTCTTCTTCCATATAGATTGCCGTAAGTTTTCCGTTCTTTTCTACAGCAGAGTCCTCTATAAACTTAACATTCTTTACAGACTCCAAATAGTTCTTTGCACGTGCCACGCTGTTTGTGCCAATCGCAATATGTCCATTAGCGCCGCGCCCCACCTTCTTCATCGCCTCAATTTCAATTCCGGCAAAAATAGAACTGTTTCCTATCTTCTTGGTAAATCCAAACAATTCATCATATCTGGAAGCCACTGCATCCGCTGCCGCCTCATCCTCACAATTCACACCAACATGTCTGAGTTCAAAGCCAAGCATAGTCCGAACTGCTTCCTCTGTAAGTGCCTGAATCTCATCATATTTTCCAGCGACCACAAGGTCTTTTTTGACCATCCAAGAACCGCCACATGCGATAATCTTGTCAAATGCAAGATATTCACAGATATTCTTTGCAGAAATACCACCTGTTGGCATAAATTTCATCTGTGTGTAGGGCGCCGCCATAGACTTAATCATATTCAAACCGCCTGCTGCTTCCGCGGGAAAAAACTTAACCACTTCAAGACCAAGTTCAATTGCTTGCTCCACATCAGAAGGATTCGATGTACCTGGTGTAACAGGAACACCCTTGTCAATACAATATTGAACCACCTTTGGATTTAATCCAGGACTTACGATAAATTTCGCACCTGCATTTACTGCACGATCAACCTGCTCTGTCGTGAGAACAGTGCCTGCACCAACCAACATCTCTGGAAATTCACTCGCCATAATACGAATGGATTCCTCTGCTGCTGCTGTTCGGAATGTTACTTCCGCGCAGGGAAGCCCACCCTTGACCAACGCCTCTGCAAGTGGTTTTGCGTCCTTTGCATCATCCAAAACTACAACGGGTACAATGCCTATTTTACTGATTTTTTCCAATACTTCGTTCATATTTTCCCTCATTTCCATGTATGAATGCCTAAGGAGCTGTTCATAAGTTACTCGTCACAAGTAATTTTTGAACAATTCCTAAGAATTTATTTTTGTGTTATTGAGGCTGCTTTCCAATGTAAGCAAGAATACCGCCATCAACATACAGTATATGTCCATTTACACCGTTTGATGCTTCTGACGCAAGGAAAACAGCAGGACCACCGAGTTCCTCTGCCTGCAGCCATCTGTTTGCTGGTGTCTTTGCACAGATAAAAGTATCAAATGGGTGTCTGCTTCCATCCGGCTGACGCTCACGCAACGGCGCTGTCTGCGGTGTCTCAATATAGCCAGGTCCAATGCCGTTGCACTGAATATTATATCCGCCATACTCAGAACAAATATTCTTTGTAAGCATTTTCAATCCACCCTTTGCAGCCGCATATGCAGAAACGGTCTCACGACCAAGTTCGGACATCATAGAACAAATATTGATAATCTTACCATGTCCCTTCTTAATCATAGAAGGGATTACTGCCTTAGATACGATAAACGGTGCATTTAAATCCACATCAATCACCTGTCTAAACTCTGCTGCTGTCATCTCGCACATAGGGATTCTCTTGATAATACCTGCATTGTTTACCAGCACATCAATCACGCCGACTTCCTTCTCAATCGCAGCAACCATTTCATTTACAGCATCCTCATTTGTGACATCACACACATAACCATGTGCGTCAATGCCTTCTTCTTTATATGCCGCCACGCCTTTGTCCACAAGTTCCTGTTTAATGTCATTAAATACAATTGTCGCGCCTGCATTTGCCATTGCCTTTGCGATAGCAAATCCAATACCATAAGAGGCACCTGTCACAAGAGCGATTTTGCCTTCCAGTGAAAATGGATTTGTGTTTGCCATGATTCTTTTCCTCCTAATTTAAAAATTTATTATCTAGCGCTGTACACGTCCAGAAGCATCGCCGCCTGCAAGCGTTTCCACTTCTTTTCTTGATACCAAGTTAAAATCTCCCGGAATTGTGTGCTTCAACGCAGATGCCGCCACACCAAATTCCAGTGCAGCCTTGAAATCCTTGCCGTCTAGCAGTCCGCAAATCACACCGCCCGCAAAGGAATCACCGCCACCAACACGGTCTACAATTGGATGAATACTGTATTCTTTTGAATGATAAAACTCTTTTGTATCTCTGGAGTAGATACATGCAGACCAGCCATTGTCAGATGCCGAATGACTTACTCTAAGAGAGGAAATGCAGTACTCAAAGTTGTAATCTGCCACCATCTGCTCAAAAATAGACTTATAACCCGCAAGCTCAAGGTCTCCGCTCGTCACATCTGTATTGCCTGGCTTATAGCCCAAAACAAGCTCTGCATCCTCCTCATTTCCAATGCAGACATCAACATACTGCATCAGATTTTTCATAATCTTCTGCGCCTTCTCTGAGGACCACAATTTCTTTCTGAAATTCAAATCCACAGAAACCTTCACCCCATGTTTCTTAGCCGCTTTTAAAGCTTCCTCTGTGAGTACTGCTGCGGCGTCAGATACTGCTGGTGTAATCCCTGTAAAATGGAACCAATCAACCCCTTCAAAAATTTTGTCAAAATCAAAGTCAGCCGCTGTCGCAGTAGAGATAGATGAATGTGCTCTGTCATACACAACCTTGGAAGGTCTCATTGCAGAACCGGATTCCAGATAATAAATTCCCAGACGCTCCCCGCACTTTGCAATGTTCTGTGTCCCCACGCCATACTTTCTCAGTGCTGCAATCGCACATTCTCCCAGCTCATTATCAGGAACTGCTGTCACAAAGCTTGCATCGTGTCCATAGTTTGCCAGTGATACAGCCACATTTGCCTCGCCGCCTCCATAGTTGATGTCAAACTCATCCGCCTGAATGAACTTCTCGTTGTTGGGTGTAGAGAGTCTCAACATAATCTCGCCCATAGTTACTACTTTTTTTGCCATGATATCATTCCTCCATTTATTTATGATATCCCCAAAGGCATCTTGATCAAAGCCCTTGAAAATACAATATTTACAGTGTCACACCCTGCTTAAAGATTGCCATATCATGGAATCCCGCAAGTTCGCTCTTGACTTCCTTTCCAGAAGCCACCGCCACAACCTCATCAAACAGCCGCTGTCCTGTCACCTCCAGGCTTTCCCCTTCCGCGACAACCCCGGCATTAAAGTCAATCCAATTGTTCTTTTTGCCTGCAAGGTTTGAGTTACTTGAAATTTTCATCGTTGGCACTGGACACGCAAACGGTGTGCCGCGCCCTGTTGTAAACAGTACAATGTGCGCGCCGCTCGCTGCAAGCGCTGTTGCCGCCACAAGGTCATTTCCAGGCGCGCTTAGCAGATTTAACCCTGAAGTTTTTACTGTCTCTCCATAGGCAAGCACACCCTTTACAATCGCGGTCCCTGACTTTTGTGTACAGCCAAGAGATTTGTCCTCCAATGTAGAGATACCGCCTTTTTTATTTCCCGGTGAAGGATTCTCATAAATTGTCTGATTGTGGCTTTTAAAATAATTCTTAAAATCGTTTATCAAATCAACTGTTTTGTGGAACAATTCCTCATTCGCACAGCGATTCATAAGTATTGTCTCCGCGCCAAACATTTCTGGCACTTCTGTGAGAATTGTCGTTCCCTTCTTGCTGATAAGAATGTCAGAAAAACGCCCCACAGTAGGATTTGCTGTAATCCCTGAGAATCCATCGCTGCCGCCGCATTTCATACCAACGACAAGCTTAGAGACACTGATAGGCTCCCGCTTGAATGATGCGGCATACTCCGCAAGTCCTGCTACAATCTTGACACCCTCAGCAATCTCGTCATCGCTCTCCTGCGCTACAAGAAACTTTACCCTGTCAGGATTGATCTCTCCCAGATATCCTTTCAATACATCAATGTTACTGTTTTCACAACCCAGTCCAAGTACCAGCACACCGCCAGCATTAGGGTGTTGAATCAAATTTGCAAGAATCTGTCTTGTGTGTTCCTGATCGTCTCCCATTTGAGAACATCCATATGGATGTGGAAAAGCACACACTGCCTCAATATTTTCCCGCACAAGCCCTTGAGAAAGCTCTGCAATCTTGCTCGCTACATTGTTCACGCAGCCAACTGTGGGGATAATCCAAATTTCGTTTCTTACGCCGACTTTGTCGTTTTCACGATTGTATCCCATAAAAGTGACATCCTCGGTAACTTTTTCCTCGACAAGTTCTGGCTCATAACTATAATCAAGCAAATCGCCTAATCCTGTCTTTAAATTATGTGTATGAATCCAATCGCCTTTTTTTACAGCAGCAGTCGCATTCCCAATGCGAAAACCATACTTGACCACAGGAATACCCTCCGCAATATCCGCAAGCGCAAATTTATGTCCTGCTGGAATTTCCGCGGTTGTTGTCACTTCTACATCACCCACATGCACTGTAGTGTTTGCCGGAAGCACTTCCAACGCCACAGCTACATTGTCATTTTCATTGATTTTTATAAATTTTGCCATGTTCTATTCCTTTATTTAAAATCTCAAAAATTCTTCTCGATAGCCTTTCTCATGCCAAGTGTTCTAATATCTTCCAGATAAGAGGTCACTGCATCCGCAAGTCCCGCTACCTGTGTCAAATCCTGCCCATGAAAATCCACATTGCTCAGATATGCTTGTACAAACTCTGCAGAAGTTTTTTCGCTGTTTGCAGCAAAAAATTCCAATACCACCATGTCGTCCATAATGTTGTACTCCTGACCATCTCTGTGGCCAATCAACGCTTTCTCACGAATCTCATTTCCAGTGTAAAACGCCATCAAAGCAGCGATAGAGAATGTCAAATGCTTTGGCAGTTCTCCTTTTCTCTTCACATAGCCAAGCAAGGAAGGCATACATCTAGCCCGCCATTTAGAGACTGAATTTAATGAGATGGAGAGCAATGCATGTTTAATGTATGGATTTCTAAATCTTCCATCCACCGCCTCTGCAAAGTCGAGCAAATCCTGTTTTGGCAAATCGAGTGTCGGAATCACCTCGTCATAGATGGTCTTGTGCATAAAATCACCAATGATTGCATCCTCCATAGACTCTTTCACATAGTCATTTCCAGCCAAATAAGAAGCGAGTACAAAAGAAGTATGTGCACCGTTTAAAATGCGAACTTTTCTCTGCTTATAAGGTTTCTGATTGTCTGTAAAAATCACAGGACAGCCAGCAGCCGGCAGTGGAAATTCCTCGCTGATATCTTTCTCACTCTCAATCACCCACAAACCAAATGGTTCTGCCGTCACCACAATATTATCTCTATATCCAAATTCTTCCCAAAGCGTCTCTGCATCCCCTCTCGGATATCCTGTAACAATGCGGTCAACCAACGTTGATGTAAAGACACATGCGTCATTAAGCCAAGTAAGAAAACCTTCTTCAAGATTCCAAAGCTTTGCAAACTGGACAACACACTCTTTTAAATGAATCCCATTGTCATCAATCAATTCTACTGGCAGAATCACAAGTCCTTTGTCTGCTGCATCGTGAAAATATGTATACCTTGTATAGAGGAATTTGCAGAGTTTACCTGGATATGTTTTTGGCGGTTCATATTCAAATTTATCGGAATCATCAAAAACAATCCCTGCTTCTGTGGTGTTTGATACAATATATCTCAGGGAATCTAATGTGGCATACGCGCTATATTTCTCATACTCGTCATAGGCATCCACCACATCAGCGACACTTGTCACCACTCTCTTAATCACTTTGGACTCCCCGTCAACCATTCCCCTTAGACATACCGTATACTGACAGTCCTGATCGTGGAACATGTTCAAGATCCCAGCGCCATCAATTGGTTTCACCAATACAATGTCACCATCAAACTTTCCAGCTTCATTCGCAATGTCAATAAAATAGTCAACAAATGCACGTAAGAAGTTTCCCTCGCCAAACTGAAGTACTTTAATAGGTCTTTGTTTTTTTCTGGTCTTTGCCGCATTTAATAATTCCATACTATTATCTCCTATTATTTTTTATTGGCTGTTCTGTACAGCACAACTTTTTTTGTAAGTGCTTACAATATGCATTTTAAATCCTTTTCGCCAATAAGTCAACTATATTTTGTATACTTTTATGGTCTATTTTTCACTTATATCCTTCATTTTTATGAAAACAGTTACATTCACTCCTTACTGTTCACGCCTCATCTGATTTTGGTATCATTTAGTTCATTGAAGGCGTAAACAACAACATATCTACACACAGAATGCAAAAGGGCGTGCATTTTAGCGCACGATTTTTACTACTTTGATGAACAAGTGAACAGTAACCCTTAATGCTCTATCCGCTGCCGGATTCTATCGAAAGTTTTCCACCGTCCAATCCGCTCCTGCTGGTCTTTTGCAAGGACTTCTATCATAAATCCACCAATTTCCCAAAACACACGTTTTGTCTCTTCATTCATTGCGGAATACTCTTGCATAATTGTATGCAGTTTTTTGGCAAATTCCCCACCCTTGACATTCTTTAAGTCTGTCAGCGTCTTTGCCTCTGTGATTTCTATCAATTTAAAAAGACTCTCAATAAAATCGCCAACTTGCTCTACTCCCAACGCAAAAATCCAGTTGTTAATGCGGTCATAAAGTTCTTTTCGCTTTGGTTGCGAAACCTCCGAGCGCTCAAAATGGTCGCCCTCAACACACCAAGAGAAACAGATATGCTGCTGCACACCAATTTCTGTGCTCTTAATCAGTTCATAGTCCTCTTTCTGTTCCATTAACATTCCCACAAAGGATTCATCTGGTACAATCTTTAGAATCTTGTCCTTCACGCCATCATAGTCTAATGTCTGCATAAAGTCCGGTCGAAATCCCGGTCCGTCCATATTATATACTTTTCCAATTCTGTGTTTGACACTTTCCTCGCAAGTCATCGCTGCGTACACTGCCAGATTACCGCCCTTAGAATGCCCTCCTAGATAAAATCTAAGATTTCTTTTTCTGGCTAAAAGTTTTGCCACTTGATGCACATACTCTGTACTTCTTAACTGCGCGCCTACTGGCGTGCGATAAGCCATATAAAAATCCTCTTTCCAGCCAATCAGTGCATCATCTGTTCCCCGAAATGACAAAAATATATCACCGTTTCCCAGCAAAAAAGTCACTGCGCAAAATTGTACTCCTTCGTTCGCATCCATCTCCTCCACCAAGAAATTTGCTTTTGTATTCCGATATCTACGCGAAAATACCACTTTATAAAAAAATTCCCGATTCTTTTCCAGTTCCCACTTGACAGATATAAAATGATGCCAGTCCATTCGCTGCGCCACATCACACAGCGTAATAGCTGGCATATTCTCATCAATTTTCGGAACAATCCCATCAAAAATAAAATAAGAAAGATGGGAGAACACAAGCCCATCTATCTCACAAAAAGGTTTTTCCGTAAAGGTAAAACCACCAAATTCATAAACATATGAAATAATATCTCCCATAACGATCCTCCACTATACCAGCGCCCACAGATAGAGCGCCGGCATCTTCTAATATAATTCTCCATCATAGTATGTCAAAAGCAAACCCACAACATTATTATATTGAAGCACTCCTTCCTCCACACCATTTAACTTCAATGTCACATCCATCAATGTACTGGAAATTTTTTTTACAGTAGAAGTCTTTACAACCGCCTTTTTCTCCACGGTCTGCCACTCTTCCCTTGTCAGAAAAATATTGTCATCTGCCACCCCATCACTGATTCTCACATGCCTTCTATAAGTATTCTGGTTCTTTCCAATCGACTCGTAAAAATCATTATTGACATAGCTGAGAACGCTTAGATATCCACAATATTGCAAAAATGGATCGTCAGAATGGATACAGGCCAAAAAGCCAATCATATTCGCGTCATCCTCATAGATGAAGCCTTTTGTATGTGCAAGCTCATGACAAATTGTCGGAACCACATTCGTAATATACATTACAGAATTAATGTTTGCTTCCATAGAGAACGGAAAGTAATAACCCATTATGTACTGTTGGCTAAAAAATTCCGAAAAACTCAAATATTTCGGAGTGACATAAAATCCAGCCAACTGGTCGTATTCTTCTCCAAGTTTTATCATTGCCTGTCGTGAAGCCTCAACTAAATCTCCATCATAATAAGCATCTCCACTGTCATCATGAACAATTCGCTTTTCTAGTTCATTACATTTTTCAACAATATAATCTCTCAGAATCGCCAGTTCTCTCTTTGTGTAAGTCTTCTCTTTTGTTGTCTGTGTCACTGCGTGGTCTGAAGTACTGACAACCATCATATCCGACGCAATCTCATCCAGCAAGTATTTTTCGGCAAAGCTAGAGCTGTGGTACAAAATAAAGCAATTTAAGGTCATCACATAGCACACACACAACACAGTCCATGCATAAAATTTCCCAAATTTTCTAACTGCCTTCTGAAATTTTCGTTTGCAGCTAAGATTTAGTATCCCAAAACCAATGCCGAACAAGGTAATCACCACAGCCAAAATCAACATGATTTCGCCGATGCTAAATGGTATCTTGCTTGTGAGACGTGCATAGGTATTCAGCCAGGCAGGAAAAATATTCTTGATATACCAGTCACTGAATGCCACACTTCTCCACGACGCAATATTGAGTCCCATAACACCTCCCACCCCAACAGCAAACATAATTTTGTGTATTTTGACTCCTCGGTTTGTATTTTTCTCATTTTTTTCCATATTTTTCCCTCCGGCAAATGCCTTTATCCACAACTTGTTATTTATATTAACATATTATTATGTTAAAAATATAAATAAATTGTTAACATTCGCCAAAGTGAATTTTCTTCTCTATTTTTATCTTCTTTCTATCATTGATTTACCAAAAACTGTTTATACCGCGCTGCGTCAACACGACTTACATTTGTCTCCATATACACACCATCCTCACGATATTCTGTGCAATATACGACAGCATTATCATTGAAGTAAGACACCAAGTCCCCCCGCTCATATGGAATGATAAAAGAACAATCTCGATAACCTGCTGACAGTTTTCCTGTAATAAGCGTAATCAATGTCTCTACACCGCTGCGCGATTTGGCAGACAGATACAATTTATCATCACCTTGCACTGTCGCAAATTCCCCCATTCCACACAAATCCGCCTTGTTGAATGCGTAAATCATAGGAATTTTTTCTGCTCCAAGCTCCTTCAAAGTGTCCTCTGTCACCCGAATATGCTCCATATAATTCTCATCGGAATAATCAATTACCTGCACAAGCAAATCTGCCTCTTGAACTTCTTCCAAGGTGGAACGAAATGCTTTTATTAAATTATGTGGCAAATTAGAGATAAAACCAACGGTATCTGATAGCAGAAAAGCATTTTTATCCATCGGCACAATTTTTCTGACCGTCGTGTCAAGCGTGGCAAACAGCATATCCTCCTCATAGACTTTCTTTTCCTCATCCTCAACATATGCAGCCAGCATGGCATTCATGATGGTCGATTTTCCAGCGTTTGTATATCCTATCAGAGCGACTCTAGGAATACCCGATTCCGCCCTTTTTTTGCGCTGTGTCTTTCGCTCCTCTGCAATGTTCTCCAACTCTCGACGCATTGTTGTAAGGCGCTGCTCCAATTTCCGCCTGTCCAACTCCAACTTTTTCTCACCAGCTCCCTTGTTGCTCATCGCGCCGCTGGCGCCACCCTGTCTTGACAGCGCGTCATGAAGCCCAACCAGTCTTGGCAGCATATACTGTAGTCTTGCCACCTCAACCTGCAGCTTTGCTTCCCTTGTTTTTGCCCGTGCAGAAAAGATTTCCAATATTAAAGTCGTTCTATCCATCACTGCACAACCTAACTCTCTGCTAAGATTTCGGAGTTGAATTGGAGATAATCCATTGTCAAACACTACCATGTCCGCCTCAAGAGCCTTCACCATCTCACGCACTTCCTGCACCTTGCCTGAACCAATATAAGTGGCAGCGTTGGCACTTTCCATATTCTGTTCCACACGCCCCACTGGTTCCATGTTACATGCCTCTACTAGACTGACCATCTCATTCATGGCAAGGTCAAAATTCTGTTTCTTTTGCTCTGTCACAAGATTCATACCCACAATCAATACTTTGTCCATATATACCTCCCACCTGTAGACTATCCATAATCATTCATAAGGAACTGTTAAGAAATAACTGTTAAATAGTTCCTAACCCAATTCGGCGCGAAATTCCAGACATATTGTCCATATCTTTAGTATAATACTTTATTGAAAATATTTACATATTTTTCTTTATTTTCTGCAGCCGCTTTCTTTATTTACTTACGAAAATAAAGAAAGCCTTTTCTGGCAGCAAATTGGGAGGATTCTGTCATGAAAAAGCTTTCTCTAAAGGATTACTATATTGAAAAAGAGTTAAGTGAAAAGCATTCTCTTGAATACAGCATTCTACAAAACGCTGTATCTATAATGCTCATTCGCGACTGAATTATCACGAATCTATAGATAATATACTAAATTGTCAGACAATTGTCAATAGTTTGCATAATTTTTCTTAATTTTATATTCTTTTATTTTTTATATTGACATTATAATCTTATTTATATATAATAATTGTTGTTCAGTCGTACATACCATTATCGGGGTGTGGCTCAGTTTGGCTAGAGCGCCACCTTAGGGAGGTGGAGGCCGCAAGTTCGAATCTTGTCACTCCGATTTATCTAAATAGTGCGAAATACCGCAGAATCAAAGGGCTCTGCGGTATTTTTGCGTTATGGGGGAAGTACCAATTAGTGACCTGTTTTACTTGCTTTTATCATCAAATGTCAACAAATGTCGTGTCAAGTAATCTATGAAAAACTGAGTTGAAAAAAATAGGCTCACCCAAACCTTGAAAATTGCAGATATTGGTAATTTAAGACCTTGAGGCGTTGCCAACCCCCACAAGGGAATGTTCCGCGCCATACAGGAGCAGATCAGCAGGCTGATGAAAGAAGAGGATGCCGTGACAGTCACCACCGGACTCATGTATCTTGAAACGCTTATAAAAAATAAGGCATCTGACTGATCCTCTGGTCAAATGCCATAGACGGACCATGATTTCCATGAAGGAAGTCATGGTCTTTTACATATTTCTCCAGCTGTCTGTTTTGGTCAATTCTGACGGTAATGTGTCGTATTTTCGGCTGGAATGTACTTTTTTATTAAATGCAGCACGATCAATTCTGAGCAGTGTGGAAAAACAATCTGCTTTTATCGTCTCCGTCAATTTACCGTCCAACAGCTATAACTTTACACTTGGTCTTTTCCTCTGTTTAGTTAGATTTTTCTTTGATGTTGGCTTTCTGCACTTCCACATAAGCCCGATAATACCTGTTTGTACCTTTGTTCCGATACAATTCCGAAAACTCTGTCACCGCCACTTTGGGCTGTCTTTTCAAAATCTTCTCGAACCACTTAATATCATTCTTTGTTCCCATCAGTCGAATTTTCAGCACATTTTCTCTCCATTTCCGCAAGAATTTCCTCAATGGGCTTCTGGTTTTGGCAGTATTCCGGGTAACGGAGTTTGATGCCCTGCCAGAAGTATATCGCATAGCCGCAGCAGAAAATATCACTCACAGAATACTCCTTGCACTTGCTTATCTGCTCGTCCCTGCTCTCATAATCTTCAACGCTTGGTGTTCCGTCCGTGTAAAGGTTAAAGGCAAGCCTTACCACTCGGACGCTACCGCTTGTCTGCCATCCTTGATGCAGGCATTCCGGCTTGATGTACCCTGACTTAATATCATAAATCTGGCTGAAATGATTTCTTGTGTCCTCTGAAATGCCGAGAATGTAGATCAAAGCCTTGTGATAGCAGTCCTGATACCTCGCCTGTTCCAATTTCTTATAATAAAACTTCTCATGTTCCTCGTTGTAAAAAAACATGTGTGTGTTGTTGGCGCTCTGCGCCCCTGCTCTTAACGCTATGTTGTTACCCATTTTGACTCCCTCCATTCTTTAGGAGTTGAAAATATCTTCAAAAACACAAAAAAAGACATTTTCTATTAATTGAAATGTCCTTACTGATACTCTCGTATTATGTTATTGTATACTTGCTCTTGTTTGTTTTTCCAACACCGAGGTCAAGCACTATCGAAACAGGAATTTTATCGTGAATGGTCTTATGGCGATCAAAATGGTCAATTCCATTTATTGATCCAATCCTTACAAAGTGCCAAAATTTAAGCACTTCCACATATCTCGCCTCTGTTTTTCTTTGTATATCCCCATATGGTTTATTATTGGAATTACAAACTAAAACTCCCCAATTTCCCCAATGTCTATCTGTATTTCCAATAAGATAATCAACAATATTCATCATATAATAATTATATCTATCCAAAGAAAGAACATATTTTTTCGTACTTCTATTATGATTTATTGCATATATTTCAAATGCTTCCATTGAAACAATTGAATATTCTTTTGATGTAATATTACTACTCACACTAACCTTTTCCCCATCAAAATAGCCTCTTTCATATAATACCTGCAAAACGTTAAAACATCTGCATATTTGACTGGCAAGCAGCTCTCTTTCAACTGCATCTGAACCACCATCTTTCAGCAATCTAAAGCCATCATTCATTCTCTGCCATGCTTTAGGAAAGCATCCATTGGTTGACAAGTCTCTCGCTAAATATTCATTCTGTACTGTATACTGTTTTCCTCTTAATGCAATATCAATAAAAGTGTTATCCAAATGATTTTCATACAAATTAATATCTCTGAATGAAATCTTTTCTTTCTTTAATTTTCCCCAAAAGACATCTGTTAATGAAGCACATCTATAGGATAATGCAATTTTAGCTCTTTCTTTATTGGTTACTGCCTGTAACATTCCTATACTATTTAATATTTCTTTTGCATACTTTCTATCTAAAGTAAGGATTCTTGTTGCACACCAATAATTAAAATTTGTAATGTTGCTAACTAATGTTTCAATATCTTCGGCTTCCTCTAAATATAAATTGTATGGCATAAATGATTTATAATATATTTTACATTGTCCAGAATCATTAATCTTTGCAACTCTTCTATCCATATGCATAATTTCATACACGTTTTTCTCTGGCATTTAGCC
>DEPD01000040.1 GCA_002358575.1 Lachnospiraceae bacterium UBA3401
GGGTTTGTGGCAAAAAAGATAGGAGGTAAAAACACAGATGGATAAAATCGTGGTTGAGGATTTGGATTTATTCTACGGAAACTTTCAAGCCTTGAAAAAAATAAATGTGGCGTTTAAGGAACACGAAATTACCGCTCTGATCGGACCGTCGGGCTGCGGTAAATCGACATTATTAAAAACCTTGAATCGAATGAATGATTTGGTGGAGGAATGCCACATCAAAGGGACTATCCATTTAGACGGCGAAGATATTTATGGGAATATGGATATTAACCTACTGCGTAAACGTGTAGGAATGGTATTTCAAAAACCGAATCCGTTCCCTATGAGCATTTATGACAATGTTGCCTTTGGAGCAAGGACTCATGGTATCCGTTCTAAAGCTGCGCTGGACGAAATTGTAGAGCGTTCCTTAAAAGGGGCGGCAATTTGGGACGAGGTAAAAGACAGGCTGAAAAAATCCGCGCTTGGTATGTCGGGCGGTCAACAGCAGCGTCTTTGCATTGCCCGCGCTTTGGCGGTGGAGCCGGAAGTTTTGCTGATGGACGAACCGACCAGCGCACTTGACCCTATTTCTACGGCAAAGATAGAGGAACTTGCCGCAGAATTAAAAAAGGACTATACCATTGTCATTGTGACACATAATATGCAGCAGGCACTCCGAATTTCTGACAAGACAGCGTTTTTCCTGCTTGGGGAAATGGTGGAGTTTGGAGAAACAGAAAAATTATTCTCCATGCCGCAGGACAAGCGGACAGAGGACTATATTACAGGGAGGTTTGGATAATGCGCCTAAAATTTGATGAACAGTTAGATTTGTTAAATAAAGAGTTGATTACAATGGGGGCTTTTTGTGAAAATGCGATTGCTATGTCCGCAAAAGCTCTGACAGAGGGGAATCCCGCACTTGCAAAGGCTGTTCCCGATCTCTCTGTTCAGATAGACCACAAAGAGCGCGAAATTGAAACTATGTGTCTAAAGCTGCTCTTACAGCAGCAGCCCGTGGCAAAAGATTTGAGGGTTGTATCGTCCGCACTTAAAATGGTGACAGATATGGCAAGAATCGGAGATCAATCCGCAGACATAGCGGAAATTATCACATTAGCCAATATTCACGCCACCGACGACACACAGGTTATCCATGATATGTCGGTTGCTGTCATTAAAATGGTAACGGACAGTATTGACGCTTTTGTGAAAAAGGATATGCAGATGGCGAAAGCCGTGATAGATTATGATGATGTGGTGGATTCCTTTTTTGATAAGGTGAAGAAAATGCTGATTGAACTTTTCAGCAAACCCGAAGCAGACGGTGAGTATGCCATAGACCTGTTAATGATTGCAAAATATTTTGAACGTATCGGAGATCATGCGGTCAATATTGCAAAATGGGTTCTGTTCTCAATCACAGGGAACAAAGAGGGGTGAACATACCGCCATTGATGAAATATAGGTAATATGGTATGATTGAGTTCGGAATATTGCCACAGGAAAGAAAGGAGCGGATTTATATGATTTATTGTGTTGAGGACGACAGCTCTATCCGTGATCTGATGATATACACATTAAATTCTGCCGGATTTGAAGCAAAAGGTTTTGACTGCGCGGACAGCCTTTTTGACGCTTTGCAGACAGAAAAACCCCAGCTTATTATGCTTGATATAATGCTTCCCGGCGAAGATGGCATTTCCATATTGAAAAAGCTGCGTATGCAGGGTACGACAGAGGATATTCCTGTTATTATGGCGACAGCCAAAGGAACCGAATACGACAAAGTAACCGGGCTTGACTTGGGAGCTGATGATTACCTTGCAAAGCCGTTTGGCATGATGGAAATGATTTCCCGTGTGAAAGCGGTATTGCGGCGTACAAGCCCGAAAGAAGAAACAAAAAAACTAAAAATTGGAAATTTAGAATTGAATTTGGAAACATATATTGTGCTTGTAAACAACGAACGGGTTCAGTTGACACTGAAAGAACATAAGCTGCTCCATACTTTTATGGAAAACCCCGGACGGGTGTTTACACGCGACCAGCTTCTTGAAATGATATGGGGCATTGACTACATAGGGGAAACCCGAACCGTAGATGTTCACATCGGAACGCTCCGAACAAAATTAGGCGAATGTGGGAGCTATATTGAAACGGTACGGGGAGTTGGGTATCGAATGGAGGGAAAAGATTAAAATTAAAATTTTCAATCTTACAAGTTTGTGCTTTACAGCCCAAACTTGCAGATTATGAAAGGAGTACGGTTATAATATGACGAAACGAATTTTTCGCTCAATCTGCCTTGTCGCATTGACTGTTTTTCTTGCGTCTGTTGTTCTGTTCATGGGTGTTCTGTATGAATACTTTTCAAATGTTGAACAGGCACAGCTAAAAATGCAGACAACCCTTGCCGCACAGGGCGTTACAAATGAGGGCATTGATTATTTCCATGATTTGAAAGTGAAAAATTATCGTATATCATGGATTGATACAGAGGGAAATGTTATTTTTGATAGTGCGTCTGATACTGCGGAAATGGAAAATCATTTAGAGCGGGAAGAAGTGCGGGAAGCCCTTTCTTCGGGCTATGGTGAGAGCAAACGGTATTCTGCTACTTTGATGGAGCGTTCGTTTTATTCCGCACAGAAACTTGATGATGGCACTATATTACGGCTTTCCATATCTCAAAATTCTATTTTGACGCTCCTTTTAGGTATGACACAGCCGATTTGCATTATATTTGTGATTGCATTGATTCTTTCCATTGTTTTGGCTATTCAAGTTTCAAAAAAAATAGTAAAGCCATTAAATGAAATTGATCTTGATAATCCGTTGTCAAATGAGGGCTATGATGAGCTTTCCCCTTTTTTACGGCGTATTGACAGCCAGCAAAAACAGCTACGGGGGCAGAAAGCCGAGCTTCTCCAAAAAGAGAATGAATTAAATACGATTATCGGCAGCATGAATGAGGGCATGATTCTCTTAAATCAAAAAGGGAAAATTATCAGTATAAACCTTGCGGCAAGAAAACTGCTGGACGCTGACACAGACTGTATCGGTTCTGATATGCTGTCCTTATGCCGTAATCTTGAATTGCAGGAAATCCTTACGAAAGCCTTACATGGAGAACGGGGCGAAAACATTATCCGGCTGCATGGAGAAAGCTATCAAATTGACGCTGATCCGATCACTTCTGAAAATATTGTGAAAGGGGCCGCACTTTTCTTTTTCAATGTGACGGAAAAAGAAAAAGCGGAACAGATACGGCGCGAATTTACCGCTAATGTGTCCCATGAATTAAAAACCCCGCTTCACTCCATTTCCGGGTATGCGGAGCTTTTGAAAAACGATATGGTAAAGGAGAATGATAAAATACCCTTTGCCGGAAAGATTTATGATGAAGCCGGGCGAATGATACGGCTTGTAGAGGACATTATCAGTCTTTCGCACCTTGACGAAGGTGCGGACGATATGCAGAGGGAAAATATCGACTTATACGCATTGGCAGAAAAGGCGGTACAGAGCTTAGAGCCACAGGCAAATACCTTATGTGTCACATTGGAGCT
>DEPD01000124.1 GCA_002358575.1 Lachnospiraceae bacterium UBA3401
CGACATCCCGAACCGAGAGTGTCCCGCTTTCCCAAAAGAAGTTCATCACTTCTTCTTCTCTTTCTGTTAATGGCTTCATATCTTCCATTTGTATTTGGTCTAATCAAATTAGACAATTTAGTAATGCAAAAGTAGTCTAATTATTTTAGACAACAAAATAATACCATCAAAAAAATGCTGAAATTTTTCAATGATGTGAATAACCAAATAGACGATTGATATCGAAAGTTCCTGCGTCAATCAATATAATCCTGATTTGATACAGCAGTTGCATGCACATCCTTGGAATGTACCTGAGTCCATATATGGATAGTTTGGATTGATTTTTCATACTTTTATATCTTTATTCAGGCTTTAGGAGTAAAGCCAACATATTTGATTTCAGATCATTCACAATTACAGACGATATTATTTTGCGGTCAAAACTAAATCCAATTTGCATAGTGTCATTTAATGTGGCAATTCCAAGAACAATATAACTACCCGGAGCTTTTGGTGCAAAGAATACCAAATCACGAATGCTATAAGAACCAATGTGAGTATCAAAGTTCAATCGTCCCAGATTAGATATCGCCGTAGATGAAGGATTGTCAATCGAAAACATTGAAGCAACCTTTTTTGCAGTTTTATCATCACACTCCCCATAAGTGGCAAAATACATCGCATCAATTAGTAAAGGATTCATTGATGCGTAGGCATTTAGTATAAGCCATTGCGCTCTGGTTGAATCCATTTTAGTTTTTATTTTCTTCTTTATATGAATAGCATTTTGCCAAAAGTCTTTTTTAGGATCATACTTATATGCAATTGTAATGGCCGAAGCAAAATTGCCTAAGCTGCTGTCTGCTGAAAACGAAAGTCGTTTCCGTATATCTATCGGTATCCCGACTACCATTTTTTTGTCATTGATGGATGTTTCTCGCATAGCTCCAATAAATGCCGTAACAATTGCATCATTTATTGTTATGCCGTGTATTTTACAAGCATTGTACAAAGCGTACATATCAACTTTGTTTATGGTTGAGTACGACAAAGCAATATCTGTTAACTGATGGTACTTATTGAACATCTCCCGGTATTCCGCTTCACCGAAACGTTGCTGCTTACCTTTAGACCACTTTGAATTTAGTGAATGCAAAAGCAATTTTACTGGAAAAGAGAGGTTAGCTTTTTGTGGAAAATCACTTTGCTTTGAGATGAGCTGTTGTTCTTTTAAGGGCAAATTATTTCCAGCATAAACAAACACTACATCCCACAATAATCTTGCAATAGCGTTACCGTCACCCAATAGATGATGACATACAACCAGAATATCAAAATTAATTTCAGTGTAGAATACAAAAAAACGTATGAGTGGACCTGTTTCGCAATTAAAAGGCTTTTTATTCTCGGACTCGGCAATTTCCAGCCATTGATCTGAATGTTCACTTTTAATAAAATGCAATTCGAGCTGATGAACAGTGTTTTCCTGATAAAATGCCTCTCCCTCATTATTCATGTAAATGGATGAATAAAGTAGCGGGTGAACGCTTCTTAATTTAAGCAATGTATTTTTAAAACGTAATTCATCCAAGTGACCGTCAACGCTTAGTTTCATCAGAACCGTAAGTGACGGATTCCGTAGAAGGTGGCGTTCCGTAAATATTCGAATATTAGTTTCCATGCTCTTTATGTTGATTAAGACAGCAAAGGTAGAGAGTCGGAAATTATTAATTCTTGACTTAGGTCAATCCTATGGATTTTTATCCAACTTTTTTCTTATTCTGCTTAGCGTTTCAGGAGAAATCCCCAAAGTGGATGCGATGTGTTTCAAGGGAATCTCTTTTTCTATGTCGGGATAATCGTTTAATAATTCAATGTATCTTTCTTCGGCGGTATCGAAATACAGTGCTAAAGCAATATTACGCCAGCCAAACATAGATCGTTCTGCAATGGTAGTCCTTAACTTTTGCGTATCTATATTCGTGTCGAATAATTCCATCATCTGTTCGTAATTAAACAATATAATCTCGTAATCCTCCATTGCTTGAATACAAAGCTCGGCATTTGTTCTTTTTAAGAACGAATGGTAATCGCCGATAAACGGGAAAGATTTATTAAACCAAAGGGTACGTTCATTACCTTCTTTATCTACTTTGTAGTATCTGAATTTTCCGGAATCGATATATCCCATGTATCTGGCCGAACAACCCTGCATCTGAAAGTGTTCTCCTTTCTTTATTTGGATATTTTTCAAGTGTCTGGTGTATTCGAGTACGTCCACCTTGTTTATATTCAAGCTATATAGAAGATTAATTAAACCTTTCATATTCTTATAATTTGAGCAAATTTTCTATTTATCCAATAATTGCATTTTAAAAATACAGCATTTTTCAATAGTTGGGATAACCGAATGGCTATCCCAACTAAAATGACCCGATTTACAATGATTTATTTGTCACAGTAAAGTCCGATACGGTTGCCTACAGGATCGGCGATGATGGCGAAGTAACCCCAGCCGTCAACCTGAATCTTGGTCTTGGGTGTTACGAGCGTTGCGCCGTTATCCAATGCCGTTTTCATGTTGGCATCCAGATCTTTTGTCTGGAGGTACACCAACACGCCTCCATTAGAGGGTGAGAAACCGGGGAACGAGGGGGCCGAGCAGATTGAGCAAACACTCTTGCCGTCTTTCATAAGACAGGCCATTTTCTCGTCGCCGAACTGTGACACCTCCAGCGTTTCACCGAAAAGTGCCTGATAGAATATCACCGACTTGTCGAAGTCATTGGTGGGAATTTCAAAAAATGCAATCATACTTTTTATTATTTTTTGATTAGTACGCTACAAAATTACAGCGACAAGGTGGCTCTCGATAGTAAAAAGTGGACATTCCTTTTACTGAGGC
>DEPD01000149.1:0-42291 GCA_002358575.1 Lachnospiraceae bacterium UBA3401
CGGAGAAATAGCCAAGTCAAGATGCGTTAGTTATTTTTCTACAGTTCCTAAGTAATCATCCAAATTAAGCTCCGATTCAAACATATCCTCACAATCACTGATAATTTTAATTTTCTTTCTATAGATTTATTGTAAAATATCATAAACCTCTCTATTCTTTTGGCGCAGACATATTTGTTCCGCCTCGTCAAGCCTATCTTTTTTCGCATATAGCAAACATAATTCTGCATAGGCAAGACTTGAACCTGTTATCCTGTTCATAAATACTTCCAATACGCTCTGTTTCATTCTTCTCTCTGTATAGTTGGCAGCATCAGCAGTCATATTACTGGTTCATTCCGCGGACAATATTAGGACAGTTTTCTGCGTTGGGTCTAAGATTCTTGTAGATTAAATCCTGAATTATCTGATGCAGTGAAATTTTATCGGTTTTTTTATTGTATTCAATCCAGCCTCTCCTTATTAACTGCCCTAGCTTTTCTGAAATATTGTCTATAGGGCACATCTCCTCAAATTTTTGTTTTTTCATGCGAATATTTGCAAAGAATGATAGACTCCCAATCACTTCCTTTTCCACAGCCTCAAATCCCGATACATCAAATAAAGTTGTCAGATGGTTATTGACAGACTCCGAGCGCAGCCTGCGATCTTTTCTCTGTCGAACGGTAATATCCTTCGTGTTGGCAATCCCCTCTTTTTTCATAAAACGGTCAAAAAGTATCACAGGAGCCTCACCGGAAACCCGCAAATATTTTGCAGTCAATTCAACTGTCATTGTGTGATAATCAACATATTCGACCAATTTTTCTATTGCGGCTGCATCTTCTGTGTCATATGCAATGTCATTATGACTTGATCCATCTGTTTCCATCTTAGAATAATGGATGCAGACAATGTATTTTTAAAAAAGTTTTCTAATATATGAAAAAGTTTTGGCTGATATTTTTCACTAAAATACCGCATTTCCTGAAAATGAAAACTGCTGGAAATCCTGCACTCCTCTATTGTTGCCTTTCTGCCAAACAATTTAAAAAACAGTAATGCCCCAAGAGAAAAAATATCGGTATGCGTATCTATTTTCTTTATTTTTCCTGAATTTGCTCTGGTGGTGAAAATCCATCTGAAAATGGCAAGCGGTACCTTCCTGTTAATGCCAATTCTTCTTTTGTCATTACAGAATCGAAATCAAACAATAAAATATGCTCCTGTGTTTCAGGAAGAATAAATACATTTTCTGGCTTGATATCAAGATGAAGATATCCTCTGTCATGATACTTTTTTATTAGCTGCGCCAGACTTTTCATATGCACAAGTAATTCTGTCAAAGATGCATCCTCATATTTATTGTAATCGCTTCCCTCACTTAATGCCATAATAATATAGCAAGTATTATTATAGGAAAATATATCTTCGGAATTAATGGTAGAATTGACAAATCCAAGCGTGTTTCCAATCGCCACATTTCTTTGATAAGCTTGTATAAATTGTTCTTTCGCTGCTTTAAAATCCGCTTCATTAGCATCAAATGGCACAAGCGTGCCATCTTGGGTCCGCTTTATAAGCAGATAGTTCGGATAGCATTCCTTGATACGAATATTGTGTATCACTCCTATTGAATCTGTGTATTCTGCATCATATACAATGCAGCTTGCACCACGGTCAATCTCCGTATTGATCTTAATTGTCTTACTGTCAGAGTCTTCTAACCGATATCCAATTTCTAAAGCAACTCTATTATCTCTCATAACTACTCCTCGCTTGCGAATCCTAACTGCAAAGCGGTATATTTTCTATCTGAAAAATTATCATTTATGAACCATCATTCTGGATTTTAAAGGGGTACACAGCCTTTTCTATGGACATGCTATCCGATTTATCTGAAACTTATATTGAGGAGGCAAATGCCTGCTTATATCAGTGTGGTTATGAAGAATTATACGCAGGTAATCCATACGATTGGATTTTCCTGTCCTCTGCGCAAAGCGAAGATCCACTGAAATATTTTAGAGCACTTATAGGAGAGTTCTGTGATGATATTGACAATTGGTAAATAATATTATGGCGCGTTTTGCGCTACGCAAAACGCGCCAGCAGCAATACTTTTTATGTTTAGAAACTGTTAAGAATTATGAGCCTAATATTCTTCTGTGTGTTGACATATGATTAATTATAATACCCAAATCCTATAATAGTTATTTATAACCTCTTGATAAATCATGCTGATAAGATTTATAAACTATTCAAATCCGTTCATATCAGAATTGTCTCAGAATCTTTTATAAATCCTAAAAGATTCTAAGTTGATATCTTTCTTAACACGAAACTTTCAGCATAATTCTACCTAGAAAATTCTCATTTCATCACTTTTAACATAGAAAGATATCTTAGCCTCTTCGAATGCCTTTTTTCTCTTTGCGTGCAATTTCTCAAACACTAGAACAAGCTTTATATCATCTAAAAAATCACACGCCTGTAAATAATTATTCTTGATATTTTTCAAAGTTTCGTTTTCATCAATTTCTGCAAATATATAATACTTGTCCTCAATATAATTCAATCGCAAATTTTCCATTCCAAACATAATCAGCCTATCTCTAATGCTATTTAGGATATTCTCTTGAATTTTGTCGATTTCACTACTTCCAAGAACACTGTTGACAAGTAACATCTTTAATATTTCTTCAATGTTCTCTAATCGAGATTCAATATTTTCATTTTTCAAGCTCATCACCTCTATAATAGATCTAAATACGCCTTAATTATATATTTATCTGTAAAACAAGGGGATTCACCATGTTGCAAGGAATCCATGCAACCACCTTGGCATTTTGGCAAAAAGACGCATTTTTGACACTCTTTCCTTTTTCCTGACTGCTTTCTTCTGATAGTCGTTATTTCTGTTTTTATATTTCCTATAGATTGTTGTTCATGTCCTAGCATATGCTCACAGATGAACACGTTCCCATTAACATCAATTGAATATGCATTTCTTTGGAAATAATAACATGCCTTTGTTCTTGGTAATCTATACAGAAATTCGTTAACATTAAACTTCCTTTGACTTATTTCAATCATCTTCTTAATAAAATCAATTTTTTCTTTTTCAGTTAACGGTTCATCCGTACCTGTCAAAAAAGCAGGATAGCACTTAACTCTACTATTATCTTTAAAGAGTTCATTTATATCGGTCACTGCATTTAAAATGCTTTCCCGATTATTTCTATCAATATTCATTCTCAACTGAACACTTATACCTTTTCTTGCTAATTTACCAACAATTTGCAAAATTCTATAGTAAATAGCATCATCTTGGTCTACATATGCTTTTCTAGAAGAATACTCCTCATAGCTTCCATCCAATGTAATCTGAACATCTTGTATTTTCCACTTATGAATCATTTTATCAATTGTTGTATCATCAATCTTACTTCCATTGGTAATAATAAAGGCTGAAAATTCGATTCCAGCCTTTTCCAAACTTTCCGAAAAATAATCCATCCACTCTTGATTCATTAAAGGTTCTCCGCCAAACCATGTTAAATCTATTCCTTGACTGCAATCTAGTGTTTTCAAAAATCTTATTATGTCTTCACAGTCTTCCTGTTGCATTTTCCCACATCTCACACCATCTTCATAACAATAGAAACATCTAGCATTACACTCCATAGTTGGGGTAATAGTAAAATGAGGTTTGTTATCAATATAACGATTTGCATAATCAGAATACAGATTATACTGCTCCAATTCATCAACACCCGCATCAACCCACAGTCCTTGCATATACAATTGATTTGCAATTTGGAAACCATCGTCATATTCTGATAAATAAACATCATATTCTTCATCAGACAGCCTTATTAATGAATTATACAGCGTATTGTATATAATATGTCCATTTTTAGAATCACTTACATAATTAAATTGGGACTTTTTGTACTTCCTTTTCATCTTCTATCCCCACTTTTATCATTTTATTGAGCCACTCAGTATATTCTTCCTTCGTCATATTCCGTGAAAGTTTATTATCTTGAGTTATTGCCAATATTTTCTCATTAGCAGAAATAATAATCTCCATATCAAATCTCCATATCTTTTAAGAGCAGCTTTGCGATTATCAATCGATTTACTTCATCCAAAGACAACAAGCCTCTCATTATTTCTTGCATAGCAATACTCATAGTTTCAATGTTTTCAGATACCACTCTATCTTGATTTTCGGACAGCACAGTCATATCTTTGATTGTATATTGAATGCCCTTTAATTCATCAGAAATATCATTGCACTTGCTAGTCGTTTCTTGAATGACTTCATTGCCTGCACCACAAATTATTTTCTCAACTTGTTTAAATTTAGATGTAAGGTCATCTATAATCAATAAACTATTTTTCTCCCCAGCAGTCATTGAACAATCTTTTACCTTTTGAATTTCCTCCTTCAAATGATTTTCACACTGCCCAGCAGAATCTTCTAAGTTTTCACGAAACTTGTCCAAGGATTTTTGAATAGATTCAAGAATCACCTTTGTCTCATTTTGAGAAGAAGATATAATTTGATCATTTACCTTTTGTGTGCTGGATTCAAATTGAGTAACTATATTTCTTTGTAAATCATTTAGCAGTTTATTCATATCCTCAATCAATCTAACAAGTTCAGAATAATTGCTGTTATTTCTTTCCCTATCTTCCAAATTGCGTTTTTCTAAACAATCCATCCTTTCAACCAAGATGGCTATTTGCTTTTGCAATGTTTCAGCATTTTCCCGTTGCTGTAACGCTATTTTTTCAAGCTGTACAGCAAAATCTTCCTGATTCTTTTTTATCTCCTTAACAATAGATCTCGTTGTAATCCACAAACAACTTTCACCTACCCTTCCACTTCAGCTAAAAGCAAATCACACAAAGCACTCTGATACATATAATCCACTCGTTTCTTTTTTAGTTCTGATTCGCTTTTTTCTTTTACCTCCATAATTTCAGTCAATTCCCTAATAGACTCCTCCATACGAGCATCTACTTCTTTCTGGCGAGCCTTTATTTCTTTTGAAACTACTTCTGATTGTGCATTTACTGTTTTGTCAATTTCAATCCGCAACTTATTTACAGCTTGTTTTTTTATTTTTTCAACAAATTTTTCAAAGTTTGCCTTTCTTTTCTTCGCATCCCTTTCCTCAAGAATTGTACTTAATTCTTTATCTGTTTGAACCAATCTCGTATTCAAAACAGAACTAATGCATCCTACAACTTGTCTATTAAGCTGTTCGTTCTTCTCTCTAATGACTTTCGTATTAATATTTAACTTCTCTCCAAAAAAATCCTGTTGGTTAATTTTATCGATTTCAATTAAAAATGAATCCATTGAGCAATTAATATTATCCATTATTTTTTGTTCGATTTCACTTGATGACTTTCCAGATTTTTCTTTCATCTCAGCTAATTCTTCAGCAACTTTTTTTGCGTGTTGCTCTGACTCCGATGGTCCTGATGAATTACCAACACAACAACTATCACTACAAAATAGGTCACTCAAAAAATCTAAAATTGGGTGATTACTTACACAACAACCTCCGCCCATGTTCTCACGCATCCTTTCCTTTAAAAAAGCGTCTTACTTTTGCAACAAGTTTTATTTCATCCGAAAATGTTCTTCCAAAAGGTCCATATATAATTTCATTGTCATTTACCGATTTCGATACTATTGTTCGTCCTTTAATTACTGCATTGTTCCCAACAACAAGATTATTTGAAATACCAACTTGTCCATAAATTGTAACATTATTCTTTATGCATACATTTCCTGCAATTCCTGTCTGTGAAACAATCTTACAGTTATCTCCTATTTTCACATCATGCCCTATATCTATAGCATTTCCTATCATATTGTTGATGCCAATTATAGTATCAGAAATTGTTCCTCTTTGAATAATGGTATTACATCCAATACTTGTACCATCTCCAATCCTTACAATTCCACAGCCATCAAATTGCTTAATTTGTTCATCAACATAATAATGATAGAAACTTGGAACCCCAATCTTGCTTCCTGCTCCAATATGTATTTCCTTTCCAAGTACAGTTCCAGTGCCAACCACAACAAAAGGTTCAATAAAACAATCATCTTCAATTGTAACATTATCGCCAATCATTACCCCTGGCTGAATGATTGCATGATCACTTATGTTACAATTTTTTCCCACATAATATCCTCTTTCATGTAACACATATTGTGTTGGAGCTGAATAATCTTCTAGAATTCCATTATCAATCAAAGTCTTGCATACTTTAACAAAAGAACATCCAATGTCTTCAAATGTGATTATTAATGTTTTATCTGTTTGAGCAATTATAGGTCTTGTTAATACAACCTCTGCCAAAGTATTATTCAAATCGTTTTTTCTATTTATTACAGCAATATCTTTCTTCCTGGCTGAGTCAAACCATGATATCCCACATACCTCACAATCATCTCCAACCAGTTCGTATCCCAACAAAGTAGTGATTTCAGATACTAACATGTCTTTCACCCTAATTTTGATGTGATTTTCTCAAGTCTTTGCTGGGTACTCTTATTAAGACTAACCAATGCTGCTGTTAATTGTTTCTGAACTTTTTGAATTTCATCTCGGTTCTTCTTTGTTTCTTCAACCTTCTTTTCAATCTCTTTCAAATCTGAATGAGAAATTGTTATTCTCTCATTAACAGTTTTCTTTCTCTCACTGGCTACTCTGCTCACCATATGTTGTATATCTTCATACAGGTTTTTAATGTCACCATATAGTAATTCTGCATATTGATTAACCAATTCAGTTACAATGACTTTACTTACTATCTGAATATTTGTAAGTTCCATTAACCTCTTTATATCTGATGGAGATGGCGTTCCTAACTGTGCGTTAACAAGAGCCATCATATTCTCAGGGATAGGTACCTTTTTATCCTGACATTCATCAATATCTATCTGAATCTTCCCCAACAAAAGATTAATCTTTCTTTTGTGTACTTGTTCTAATGAATTATAATCTCTACAGAGATTATAATAATAAGATGCGGCATATAATATATTACTTTTTGCCATAGCCTGCGTTGGGAAGAATGCCTTTCCTGTAAATGAGTTAATCATATAATTGTATCTCTTATTCCAATCAATTATTACATTATTTAACTTATCCCAATTTGTAGCTATAACAAATACCTTGTTTCTCTTATGCCCCGAAAATGAGAATACAGATTCTACCGTTTTAACTTCCTCACCATGCAAATCTTCAGCCTTGATACATACCAAAACCGCATTTGCGCTACGAATATAGTTGATAGAAATCTGTGATCTAAAGGCTACAGGGTCAAATAATCCTGGTGTATCAACAAATACAACTTGCTTTGGAAACTCTTTAGGAAGTGATGATATTCCAACCTCGATCTCTTTGACAAAAAAATGAACCGCACTCTGCGATGATGACCATTTTTTCAATTCATCTTCAATCTCATTATTTGCCAAATCAATACACATTTCATCGTGTTCTACCCACTTTGATTTATACTTCTCAGCTTCTAATTCCTTATATAATTCCAAAAATTTTTCTGCATCTGACTGTACGGATTTCCAAAGCTTATCCCACTCCTTTGCTGAGTAAAATTTAACTTTAACATAATCCTGTTCACTGCTCCGAAATTTCGTCAATACAGCCGTTTCTGGGTTAGGATCTGTTGGTGCATAATTTCTGCCAAGCAATGCATTAATCAGCGTAGATTTTCCAGCCTTAACGGCACCTACAAAGGCGATTTCAAAATCTGGTTTTCTGCATAAATTTAAAAAATGATTTATCTTTTCATTTAATTCAGTGGAATCTATTCCCACATCTTTTATTCTCAGTAAACTTTGAATCCTTTCAATCTTACGAGTATATGCATCTATCGTATCATTCCACAATATATCAATATGTGGATTTTCTTTTAAATTTGTCACTATTCTTGACAGTTTCAATTCTGCTTCACCTGAAACTCCAGCATCCGCGAAATCACTTGTCAACAGAAACTTTCCACACTTTGAACAAAAAAATTTCTTTGAATCATTTTGATTTCCACACACTTGGCATGTTAATGCTCCCATAATTCTTCCTCCTTCATTATAAATCCATCAATTCTGCAACATCATTGCAATGAATTGTGTATCCCAATAAATCAAACTCCCCTTGTACGAGAGTATTATTTTCAAGCTTATATGCACATCCTTCGTAATTGATGCCATAAATGTCAACCATTAACTTTTTATCACGCAACAGTTTTTTCATTATTGTGTTCAATATTTTTTCTAATGAATATACTTTATTTACGTGATCACCAAAAGCTGTAACAATTGCTTTATTCAAATTAATATCTGAACCTTCAAGCACTTCAAACTCCAGCTTTGCAACGGTTCCGAGATTTTTCTCATTTGCTAATATTTCCATATATGCATTTACATCTTCAGAGATATTAGTTGAACTTATTGGAAATAACTCGCGTCCTTCCATAAATTGCGGTTCAAAGCGTTGACCGTCACATTCATATGTATATAACGATCTTCTACCTATAATAATAAAGAATTTCATAGGTCCATCCCCCTTTGTCATATGTCTCTTAAATTTTTTACTTGCTATAAGATAATATTGTTTTGTATTTTACTTCCATATTAATTGAACTATTCATATTTTTTCTCTTTTTCACAAACAGCAATCTCTCTCCTTACAAAAGATATATTGCCAAAGTCCATTTATTTCATGCCTTTATACCCTGCAACTTTATCATAAGCCACATTTTCGCTAATACCCGGTTCAATTATTTGCTCAATGTCCATCAAAATATCTGAAGCAGCATCAACAGTTGCGTGATCCTTCGCAGAATTGGTTATATAGTTAACAACCTTTCCAAATGCATCTGAATCGTTACTAGCCAATTTTCCGATTTCATCCATTCTTTCTATAGTAAAGAATTCTGGGTTTTTCCCAGCAAGGCTAAAGAATTCCGGAATAGGAAGTTCCGGAAAACGCTCTATTGTTATGGCTATTGATACTTCTACACCCTTAAGAACTTTTTTCTCCAAATCCATATCCTTGTTCTTTTCAGGGTCATATCCCCAATCCTCCCTTTCAATGTCCTTAACCCATGCTTCATACGAAGAATACTTGTCCGGTGTCATACCCTTTTCTTCAGCTTGAAGTGCTCTATCACCAATTTCCTCAATATCTCTTTCTGGTTTAATGATACCTAATGCTTTTGCTATTGATGCAATTGCATTTCCAATTACTTTTAATCCCTGAATTGCCAGCCCTACTACTGCTAATGCTTTTGAAACGGTAACAGCCGCTGTCATTATCACTCCAATTGCTCCTAAAATTAATCCCATATCCTTTACCTCTTATACAAACCATCTACATTTTTTGTAGTCTAAATCATCATATGTAACAACCTTCTTATTTAATAATCCTAACAAGAATTTTGCTGCATTTTCTGCAACTTCATCATCATAGGCATTACCAATAAGTCTTTCTCTTCTTACAAAAAACCTTTTCACTACTTCTTTTTCCGGTTCTTGTAAAGATGAAAAAAAAGATTGTTCTGCGATCCTCTTTACTATTTTGCTAAACTTGTCTAAGTTCTCGGTTTCTAATTGCCTTGTTCTAATTTGCTCCGCCAAAACAAGATAAAAATCATAATCTTGAATGATTTCCAATTCATCATAAATTGAACCATATTCTTTCCTGTTACGATCAAATTGGTTTTTTATTATAACTTCATCAATCTCATCTTCATTCGTATCGGTTTCTTGTTCAACATACACATGAACTGGCTTGTCTGTATCTTCCGAAAATACTATAGCATGTCCTGGTGCTAAAGCAGATAAAAACTCTTTTTGCTTATCATCCATACGCATTGTATCGCCAACTACTTCTTTATCATCCCTCGCTAATATTTTATGAATTATTTTAGTGCTAGTATTCTTTAATACTTCTGGTGCTAGTTTATTTGGAATCTGGTCAACAACTATCAATCCCTCACCATATTTTCTTACTTCAGCAAGTAAATCCGTAAATGTTTCTACGGCAGTCTTTTTTGAGCCACTATCACCATATTCGACTTTTGTAAGTAGCCTATGTGCTTCCTCAATAAGTGTAAGATGTCTATAGCTAAAGTCTCTTTTATGTTCTGCCTTAATCACTGCGGATAATCTTGATAAAATTAATCCCATAAGTAAAGATTTATCTTCTGGTGATTTAAGTTCTTCCATTTCGAGAATTACTTTGTTATAAGCTATAAAGTTGAAGTCAGTTGAATATGGACAATTCAACATTCTTCCTTTTGCACCAACTGTTAAATTTGATAATCTACTAACCAGTGATCCTTCATAATCAGCTTGCATTTGAGCACTGAATCCCTTTTCTTTAACAATCTTTTTCATTTCTTCCAATAGTTCTGACATTATTGGAAAACTTTTTTCCTTATCTCTATCAAATGGATCATCATAAAGGCTGTTCAAATTAGTATCAATACTCCATCCTTTATTTTCATAACACTTAACAATTGCCTCTTCCAAAATCTGTGGCATAGAGGCTTCCATTGGAAATGCTGATGTAAATGTAGCTTTGACCATATCTATGTGGGCAGATATAACTTCGCCCTTAACTAATTCAAATGGGTTTATCCTAAACGGTGCAATACTCTCATTACCTAATGTAAATACATATACATCACCATATTTCTTTCTATTCTTTTCCTGTACTAAAGTTCTATATTCTGTTTTTGCAGGTTCTATTACAAGAAAAGGAGTTGCCGAAGCAGCCAAAAGCTTATGACATGTTGTAGTCTTACCTGTTCCTGTAACTCCAGCTATAAAAGTATGCTTCATCATTGAATCTTTCTTCAATGAAAATCTAATATTTAATTTTCTTCCCTTTTGAACAAGAACACCCATATCAATTGCATCTTGATTTGCAATAGGATGCTCATTTAACCCAAAGTCAACAGACTCATCAAGAACAATTCCTGGAACTTCCTTCTGTGGCAATCCAGCAAGAATACTAGCCTCTCCCGCTGTTAGATAGGCAGATATCCCTAATCCAAACTGAGAATCAACGGGCTTACTTAATAGTGTGGCTGCATCAAGAGAATATTCTTTCCAATCATAAAAAACATTTTGATATGAAATTAAGGTCTTTGCACTAATACACTCTTTTAAGTTCAATTCTTGAGCAATCAGCGGGCTAAAATTCGACTTATTTCCTTGGAAAAGTGACATAATTGATAACTTTAACCTATTAGCAGTCGTTACCTTGTCAGCCATGTAAAACACTGATGTCTTAAACATGCCTTTTCCATATCCCACTTTAATCCTAGGCAACAATTCATCATCAATATACTGCATCAAATCCTGTGCATGTTTATTTGCCATTTCAATTGTAACTGCTTTTGATGTACCTCTGTTTTGATTATAACTCCAATTTTCGCCTTCACTATGTCCTTGGCTGCTTCCTCCTCCTTTTCCAAATTGATGTGATGACCCAGAATTCTTTGTTCCGTTATTATTTGCTTTTCCCTTAGATTCTGTATCACTTTCGCTCCAATTTGTGCTTTTATCACGAGAATTTGAAACATTTCTTCCAAACGAAACACCAGTGCCCGTATTTGAGGACTTTTGTATGGTTGCCTTAGAATATACCGATAAGCGGTTATACAACTCATATATGTCATCTTTCATTCGTAGTATCTCAGACTGACTAACAGGTTCACAGATAACTACAATTCTCCATGTTTGTCCAAGCATGCTATTAATCAATCTATCAATTCCCTGAAAATCAAATTCCTTGCCAGCATCACTTTCGTTTATTGAAGGTATTCCAGATATTATTCCAGCGCTCTTATAGATTTTGGCCTGCTTTATAATCTTCTCTTGCAATTCATCGGAATCTAACCTTTTCAGTGAGCTACCACTAAAATTTCCCTCAAATGCATTTTGAATGATATCACCATAATTAACTGTGGACAGTGTTCTTCTATTATTCCTATGATTCTTCACAATTCCTATGTGTAACTCAACACCCGAGTTGTTTCCAGAAAGTATATAAACAAAATTGAAGGCCTCATTATCAAGCGAATCCAATACGTTTTCAAAAGCTTCTCTTCTTGGATACTTCTCATCATATGACAGCTTTTCAACTTTATAAAAACACATACCATTACTTGTGTTTAAACCGTCATCTTCCGGGTATCCTATATCGGCAATTTGCTCAAAAGAAGCATCCAAATCCATCTTTTGAACAAAGTGAAACAAATCAAATAACTCACTTGTATTTATTTGCAATCCAACCATGTCGTTCTGATTTGTCATAACGCCCTCCTACATTTTTTCTTATTGTATCTTAAGCAGATGATACTATTGTTCACTCACCCCCATTTTATTTGCTTTCCAGTTCTTATTCTTTCATCTTTTAGTTTCTCTGCTCCTTTTAAAATAACTAAAGTATTGCCAAATTCGATAGCACATAACTTTCTAAAGTGCTTTTTTGTAAATCAGCATTTCATACAATTAGCTTATATCTATGCATTTTCATTCTTCTTTCTAAAATAAAATGTCGCCAAAATAACAATATTTTCTCAAATGCTTTCAATATCATATTATCTTTGTAATTCTAACACCACTTTACAATTTTTTGAAAAAAATAATAACGCACAAAGCACTTTTTATTATACAACCAAGATAATTTAATTGCTAGATTATATCGTTATTTTTATATCTATAATTGAGCAAATCCAGAAAACTGCACAAAAAATTCTGTGTTTTGTATTTCATTCAAGGACAAAACAAATACAAAATCTCAGATCTGTCGTTGTATGGCGGACAAATTTGTGCATAATTTTAAATTTACTCATTTATAGCTCTATTTCTATTAGCATTATCAATTTTACTATAGAATTTGATAATTCTATTCGCTCTCTATAGGAAATGCAATATCTAATTCTGTTATGTGGTTTTACAACATCTGCTAATCAATAAATTAACCTTCTGCCCCCAACACCATGATATAATTATAGTTGCATATGTATTCAGAAGTTCAGATATGCCTCTCGTTTCCCTTTTGGCATCTGTATATCCCAAAATATAATGCGTCCATCTTTTCCCCAAGAACAACTCAGATTATAAAAACTTTCACTCCGATATATATTACTTTCTTCTATTTTTTCAAAAGATTATTATATTGTGGAATGTAAACGTCTTGACAGAACATAATCTTTAAATCAAAAATATGTCGATGAAGGCGTCTGTAGATTTGTTGGAGATTCTCCCAAATATTCATCATATAATAGCCAGAACATTATGCTTGGCTTTGTTGTGAAAGAAATTGATTGTTCTGTTATTATCAGTGCAATATCCGATATACATATTAAAAGAATAGGCAGCCTTATTCATAAAAATATAACCATCATTGAGCGTTCTAAGGATTATTATCTTTGTGAAAGCATTTATACAAACCAATTGTATTTGAGTCATATTTTCTATAATATTTCAAGTGCAGTATCTTCATAATACACAGAAGAGAATGAAAAAGTCCCCCCTGCTCTCTACCAATCACTAGAGAACAAGGGGATACCCATCATGCCTTTTTACTTTCTTTCACTTTGGCAAATATCGCCTGCAGCAGAATAAAGAAGCACAACAATATCGCCGTAATAATATTCGCCCATGAACTGACAAGCTTTCCATTTGACTTTACAAGCGTTGAAA
Source organism: Lachnospiraceae bacterium UBA3401 (assembly GCA_002358575.1). Classification (GTDB taxonomy): domain Bacteria; phylum Bacillota; class Clostridia; order Lachnospirales; family Lachnospiraceae; genus COE1. The sequence goes on from DEPD01000149.1 coordinate 13,754, forward strand.
TCGTACCGTTAATCAGCACGCCGACCAGGGAGCCGAGAACATTTCCCACGCCACCTGTCAAGAGCGTTCCACCGATAACAGAAGACGAAATTGCATCCATCTCTAAACCTGTTGCCTGTGTGGTCGTGCCACACATCGTATTCAAGCAATAGCAGATGCCACCAATCGACGTCAGCAGACTGCACAATGTATAAGTCAGCAATTTTGTTTTCTTAACATTTAATCCCATCAGCGTCGCAGAAACCTGATTGCCGCCTACCGCGTAGATACTTCTGCCAAATTTCGTATATTTCAACATCAGGAAAACAAGAATGACTACCAAGAGTGCTACGATAACTGTTGGACGTACAAACGGAGTCTGATAGATGCCCTTTTTATTTGTATATCCTCCAAATGGAATATTAATTTTCGTGTTGGAAATCGCCGTAAACAACTTATCCGAAACAATACTCACCTGATCTTTGCAGATAACCGCGGTCATACCTCTGGCAAAAAACATACCCGCCATGGTAACAATAAACGGCTGAATCTCAAGATACGCCACACAGTACCCCTGCACCATTCCAAATACAACACCGATGACTAATACCATGAGCATCAGCACTGGACTGCTCATACCCCAATGTTCCATACCGACAGCAAGGAACATACAATCCATAGCAATCAGAGAACCAACCGAAATGTCAATACCACCTGTTAGCATTACACAGGTCATGCCGGCTGCAACGGCAATCAATCCTGCATTATTGATAAGTACATTCAGAAAAGTCTGAAGATGTGTAAATCCTTTGTTCGCATAAATAATACAGCCGCCCACATACATGACAACGAACAGGATTACGGTAATTGCCAATAAAATATTATTGCCTCGAAGCTTTAATTTTTTCATGCTTATGCCGCCTCCTTTGCTCCTGCCTTCTTTGCGGACAGTTTTTTGAAATAATCCTTTACAGGCTGCGACTGAATTACTACAATCAGAATAACCACGATTGCTTTAAACACTGGTGCTTGTGCAGAGGAAACACCCAGCGCATACAGAGTTGTCGTGATCGCCTGAATTGTGTAGGCACCTATGATGGAGCCAGCCAGATTAAATTTACCACCGCCAAGACTGTTGCCGCCCAACGCAACTGCAAGGATTGCGTCAAGTTCCATATTCAGACCAATGTTATTTGTATCTGCGGAATAAATTCTACAGGTTGCAACCAAACCGGCAATCCCTGCGCACAAACCGCAGATAACATAGCACAACAGAATAATCTTTGCGGAATTAAATCCTGAAATTCTGGAAGCTCTTTTGTTAATGCCGACACTTTGAATGTATGTTCCAAGCGCTGTCGATTTCAATACAATAGACGCAATGACAACACAGATTGCTGCGATTAAAATTGGAGTTGGAATAATACCACAGTATGCGCCAAAAAATTGAAATGAAGGAACACGCACATACACAATATTGCTGTTGCACAAAAGCAATCCAATTGCCCTGCCCGCAGACCACAAAATCAGAGTGGCAACCATAGGTTGTATGTTCATATAAGCCACCAAAAAGCCATTAAACAAACCACAGACACAAGCGATTGCAATTCCTGCAAGCATTCCTACCCAAAGTGGAACTGCATACTCGCTCACATTGGTCACACCATATCCTGCAAGTAACATACAGCAAAGACCGCCGGACAAGCTCATTACAGAACCAACAGAAATATCTGTACCTGCTGACGCTGATACCACCAATGTCATACCGATTGCTAGAATCGCAACCTCACTACCGCGATTTAACACGTCAATTAGACGCCCATATAAAATACCATTGTTGATACTTATTGAAAAGAAGCCAAACGGAGGGTTTCCGCTTGCAATATCGTAAATCACATTGATCATCATAACAAGAAGCATACTGAAAATTGGCAGGAACAGCTTCATCTTTGTAATTTTTTTGACTTTATCCATTATTTTCCACCTCCTGCAATTGCTTTCATAACACCTTCCTGCGTCAGGTCATCACCGCTAATTTCTCCGACTTTGGCGCCATCTCTGAGCACTGCCATACGGTTGCAGGTCCGAAGCATCTCTTCTATTTCTGAGGAAATAAACATCACACTCTTCCCCTCGTCAGCAAGTTTGAGCACCAACTTCTGAATCTCAGTCTTGGTTCCAATATCAATACCGCGTGTCGGTTCATCCAGAATTAGAAAATCAGGATTGGTTGCAAGCCACCTTGCCAGAATCGCCTTCTGCTGATTTCCACCGGAAAGCTGCTTGATCAATGTCTCCCTACTCGCCGTCTTTATCTGCAGCATCTCGATAAATTTGTCTGCAATCTCAATCTGTTTCGCCATAGGTATTTTCTTGAAAATGCCAAGTTTTGCCTGCATGGCAAGAATAATATTTTCACGGACAGACAGGTCCCCAATAATGCCCTCTGCCTTTCTGTCATCTGGCAATAATCCCATTCCCAGATTCATAGCATCAATCGGATTTTTAATCGATACTTCCTGTCCCTTTACTTTCAAAGTGCCTGTTTGCGCTCTATCCGCACCGTAGATCGCACGTGCCAGTTCACTTCGACCGCTTCCAAGCAGTCCGGTCAAGCCAATTACCTCGCCTTTATGTATCTCCAAATCAAATGGTTTAATTGTTCCGGCATGACTGAGTCCTTTTGCATCAATAACAAGCGGTTCTTTCGACTTATCACCATTGCCCTCCTGTTTGATGCTAGCAAGATCATCAAAATCCTTTCCCATCATGGCAGCAACCAGCTTGACGCGAGGCAGCTCGTCAATAGTGTACTCGCCTACCAACGTGCCGTTTCTAAGCACTGTAATTCCGTCGCAAATCTCATAAACCTGCTCAAGGAAGTGCGTCACAAACATAATGCCAACGCCTTTTTCACGAAGCCTTCTCATCATGACAAATAGTTTTGCAACCTCGTTGTCGTCCAGTGAGGAGGTCGGCTCATCCAGAATTAAAACCTTGCAGTCCATATCCACTGCGCGGGCTATCGCGATCATCTGCTGCAATGCAAGTGAGTACTCCTCCAAATTCTGTGTCACATCAACATCAAGTTCCAGCTCCTGCATCAGTTTTGCAGCCATCTCATTCATTTTCCTTCTGTTTACCGTGTGAAATTTTGTCATCGGTTCTCTGCCAATAAACAGGTTTTCTGCCACAGACAAGTTGGGACAAAGATTGACTTCCTGATACACAGTGGAAATCCCCTTTCGCTGTGCATCCAGAGTGTCCCTGTTCACAACTGGACCGTCGATGCCATCCAGATGGATTTCTCCGGCTTCAAACTTATTAACCCCAGTAAGACATTTGATCAGTGTAGATTTTCCAGCGCCATTCTCACCCATAAGTGCACGAATCTCGCCCTTTCTCAAGTTAAAATCTACATTTTGTAACGCTTTTACACCGGGGAAGGTCATACAGATTCCTTTCGCACTTAAAACAATATTTTTATCCATATCGCCATCTCCTCTCCAGAGTTTTTTGTATCATAGCAGGCTTTGTATACACGCCCGACTGTGCACATAAACGGAGCATAGAAATTGTAAAAAAATAATGGATACAGATGCGTCACTTATTTTCCTACAGTTCCTAAATATATGAGGGGAGAAAAACAAGTCCTCCCCTCAACCACCACATCTTTTATTAAAACATAGTACAAAACCAATTAATAAGCACGACCATCCAGTACTTCCTGGCTCATCGTTACTGCAAAATTGCTTGTAATGCCAGGTGCTACAAACGCTTCATCCTTAACCAGTGTCCACGCGTCAACAGCTTCGCCAGCCTGCAATTTCTTAATAACCTCCTCTGCAAAGCCAGCCTGAAGAGGATTGCACTCTACATTACAGGTAATCTTTCCATCAAGTGTATACTGAAGACCATCATGTGTTGCATCGAAAGAGATAATGGTCACATCACCGTCAACGCCATATGTAATACCTGCTGCATCCATCGCATCCATTGCACCATATGCCTCATTGTCATTCTGGCAAACTACAACGTTAAAATCACTGTAAGACTTGATGAAGGACTCCATAACTTCCTGTCCACCTGCCTGTGTAAAGTCACCAGACTGAGAATCAAGAACTTTCCAGTTAGAATTCTGTGCAACAATATTGTTAAAGCCCTCTGTACGTCCAAGTGTTGCTGATGCGCCTACAGAGCCTTCGATTACAAGAATGTTTGCATCCTCGCCATTTAAATACTCAGCAAGCCAGTTTCCTGCTGCCTCGCCCTCTGCAACCATGTCGCAGCCAAGCGCTGTTGTATAGAGAGATGGATCTGCATCTACTGCACGGTCTACAATGAGAACCGGAATCCCTGCATCTTTTGCTTCCTGAAGAACAGTATCCCATCCTGCGGACTGAATCGGCGCGATACAGATATAGTCCAACTCCTGCTCGATAAATCCCCGAACCGTCTCAATCTGAACTGCATGGTCATTGTCGCAGTCCACAAAAGATAATTCATAGCCATTTGCCGCGCTGAATGTATCTTGATAATTCTTTGTGTTTGCTGCACGCCAGTCAGACTCATGACCAACCTGTGCAAAACCTACACTGATAACTTCACCGTCTGCTGCTGGAGCAGGTGTTTCCGCTTGGCTCTCCGCCGGTGCCTCACTCTCCGTCGGTGCTGGTGCTGGTTCTGCCTCCTGCTTCTCTGCTGGCGCTGATGCTGGTTCTGGATTTGACGCTGGTGTGTCAGAGCCTCCGCAAGCTGTAAGGCTGGCAACCGTCATTGCTGCAACAAGTAATGATACGACTTTTTTCTTCATTCTAAATTCCTCCCTAAATTATCTTTGTCAGAAGTCTTTTTGACTTCCACAAGATAATTTTAACGCAAATTATTTTATGAATCAACCTTGTTTTGTGCATTTTATATAATTTCGTGCAAGTAAACAATACAAATTTATATAATTATTATCCATTTTAGATATAAATTTTGTGATTAATGTTAAATATTTTTAGATTTTGTTGGATATTTTAATATTTTAGAAAAAATTAGGGTATTTTGAAACAGCATCTGTCTGATCAATTCATGATAATCTGTTAAAAATTTTAACAAAATATAAAGAAACTTTGAATATTTTAAGCAATGTGTGAACAAAATGGGAAAATTTTCACTATTTTTACGGAATATAAAACCGAAAAAATAATTCTAGAAAACTGTATTAAATGGAAAATTTCTCCATTTTTATGGTATCTTCTTTCATATTCTTAATGGACAAACACAATAAAGAAAAAGGACTGTAGGCAAATAACCGATTGACAGTCCTTCCAACCAATATGTATTTTCTAGTGTCTCTTCAGGTACTCTCGAAGAAATATGCTGCGCAATCTGTATCTCCTATTATTGATTATGAAAATTGTATCCATATCTTACGCTGCAGTCTTGTATCGTGTATACACATACTCATAAATTTTCTGACGGTAATCTGAAATGCTAACTTCGTCATAGCATACTGGTAATTCTGTCCAGAGCGTATTACGAATTAGATTCTCAACTTCCGCTCTTGTTTCTTGCTTATCCGTCCAATGATCAAATTCAGAAATTTTAGCTTTTATTTTTTGAAGCAGTGTGACTGCAACTACTTTCAGTTTCTGAATGTCATTTTTATTTAAATCAGTGCGAAACAGCATATCATACAGAGAAAGTTCTTCATCACTTGTAAAACCCTCTCGCGCATAACGCTGTTCTTCCTGATTCATTTGCTTTGCCAAATTCATTAAATCCATAAAGGTTTTTTCTATTGTCGCTCTATCCTGCTCACTATTGTAGTCATCAATAATCTGCTGATATCGCTCATAATAATTAATGCGATCCGGATTCGTAAACAACATTTTATCCAACTTCTGCTGAAGAACTTCTTCCAAATCCTTCATTACCAAATTCTTTTTCTGAACTTTCGCAAACTCTCTGCAAAGCAAGTCAAAGTCAATCGCACTAATATCAAACCGACGCGATTCTTCCCGAAGCATCATTGGTATCTGCTCAATCTCTACGTAAGAACTGATAATACTGTTAATTTCTATCATTAAATCCGTGGTATCGATTTTTTTACGCTTTTTTTGAAGCTCCGCATAAATGGCAGCAATCGCTTCACACTGTTTGCGTGTGTGTCCGGTTATTTCCTCTCTATTCGTGTATTTCATAAGCCTAATTAATTCAGAAGCATACGTCGTAAAAGTCTTCTTATCTTGGATAAAACCGCATACTGCATTGGCTGCGTTCTGCAAATGAGAAAGTTTTTTGAAGTCCATCCCATCAATTAACATTTCCAAATCAAAATTTTTCTCTAATAAAAAAGTTTCTGCTTTGCCAATGGTTTCTATAATTCGGGCAATCAACTTATCTTTATCTACGGTAGGATCTGCACTACAATTGCCTTTCGCGTTTGCTGTGTAATCTGCAAGCGCTTTCCTAAGTGCCTTGACAATGCCGATATAATCAATAATCAACCCATTGCTTTTCCCTTCATTCACACGATTTGCACGCGCGATAGTCTGCATAAGTGTATGCGCTTTTAAGGGCTTGTCCAGATACAGGCAAGACAGACATTTCACATCAAAACCAGTGAGCCACATTGCACAGACAAATACGATGCGAAGCGGATTCTTACTATCCTTAAATTCTTTATCCAGCTTACGTTTCTCCATCTTTTCCCGATGATATTTGATATCAAAACCCCATTTCTTAAAGGTCTGAATTTCATTCTGTTCTTGACTGATAACAACAGCCATCTCCGTTTGCTGCATCCATTTTAACTTACGCTTAATCTCCTGCTCCTCTTGCTGTGTAGCTTTCTTTACTGTTGACTTTAAATTGTTAATTTCTTCTTTCCAGTACTCCTGAACAAAATTATACATACGAACACAAGTTACTTTATTTAAGCAGACAAACATTGCCTTCCCGCTTGTCCACAAATCAGAGTAATGCTGGGCAAAATCCTTTGCAATGGAGCGAAGTCTTGGTTCCGCGGTAAGCAAATGAATCTCTTTTGCAAATTCCCGTTCTAATTTCTCCTGCTGATCTACATTAATGTCTGCATTTTCAATCGCCTCCAAAATCTGATTTGTAATTTCTGGATTTTGCAAATCAAGAATTTTCTCACCACGGTTTTCATAGTAAAGCGGTACGGTTGCACCATCTTCAACCGCTCTTTTAAAGTCATATATGGAGACATAACCGCCAAAAGTACGCGCAGTAATATTATCATTGGAAAGCAATGGTGTTCCTGTAAAGCCGATACGTGCTGCTGTTGGCAGCAGATGCATCATGTTATTGGCATAGATACCATTTTGGCTGCGATGCGCTTCGTCGGATATGATAATCACATCATGATCTGGATAAATCGGTTCTGCATTTGGTTTGTTAAATTTTTGTATTAAAGTAAAAATAAAACTTGGATTGCCATGCAGTTTCTGTACAAGGTCATCACCGCTTGTAGCAATATACTGAGAAGCCTTTATATCTTTCCCAAGCAAACCGCAATTTTCAAACGTATCACTAATTTGTGTATTTAATTCATCGCGATCTGTAAGAATAACAAATGTAGGAGCGCCTTCTACTTTTCTGCGCACTTTTTTTGCAAAAAATACCATAGAGTAACTCTTTCCCGAACCTTGTGTATGCCAGAACACTCCTAGCTTTCCATCATTCAACTTTCTTGCAGCATAAGCTTTCATTGCTTCATTCACACCAAGATATTGATGGTTACGAGCAAGGATCTTTGCTGTGTATCCATCAGAGTGATCGTAGAGAATAAAATTCTCAAATAGGTCAAGAAAGTTTTCCTTTTTACAAATGCCGCGCAACATTGTTTCAAGCGCTACACTTCCTTGGTCCGCTTCGGCTAGACGTTTCCATTCGTGAAAAAATTCATACTTGCTTCCAAGCGTACCTACCTTTGCCTCCAATCCATTAGAAAGCATTACAAAAGCATTATAATAAAATAGTTGCGGAATGGTATCCTGATAATCTGTATAGTTCTCATCATACGCACTCTGTACATCTATTGTGTTCTTTTTTAATTCTACAAACAGCAGCGGAATCCCATTGACAAAACCGACAATATCCGTTCTGCGGCGATATAGATCACCTTCAATTTTCAGCTCTTTAATTGCAAGGAAATCATTGTTATCTGGATTCTGGAAATCAATCACAGCAGCTTTTTTTGTCTCTGTCTGACCATTTGGCTTTTTTACGGTGACAGGAATCCCATCGCGAATCAAAAAATACTTTTCCTCGTTTATCTGCAAAAGAGAGGATGTTGAAATCCTGTTCTCTAAAAGATTCTGTGCCTCTAAAATCTGGTTTTCATTTATCCAAGGATTGAACTTTTTCAATGCCTTGCGAAAATAGCGAAACAAAAGGACTTCATTATAATTTTCTCTGCCAAAAGTTCCGTCTTTACCTAAAATCTCTGCATTATAGGCAAGCTGGACATTCCACCCCAATTCATTATGGAGTAGATTGCCGGCACTCTCCTGGATAAGAATATTTTCGGAATAATCGTTACTCATATGGTCACCTCCTACGAATCAATCGCTTTAGTATTTTAGATATTGTGTTTAATCTTTTAATATTTTTTCATACTTCCAATTCACCGCTTATAAGTTTAGGAAGTAAACGGTCACGCGCTTGTGATAATTTATTATTGCTTATACTCAAATCAAAAATCTTTATAAATATTGGTTTACAAAAATCATAATATAATTTGCATATTTCTTTTGTAGGACAGAGCACTTCAATATTACCAAATTTTGTTCTATTTACATTTGTCATTGTTGCTCCATTACTACCAACACCTTCAAGAAGATTTTTCATACATTTCATCGTAAAAAATATATAATATAAATCCTGTTGATCATTTAAAATAATAGAATTAATTTGTTGATTTGTCTGACAAGATTCAGTTGCAATATTCACAAGCCCAACAGTAGCAATACAAGAAACCATAATACTTCCTTTCGGAATAAATTTATTCCTTTGTGTATTTGCACCTTCTGTTGTAAGCATAACCTCTGTTGTAATAGGATATATACAATTGTACATATCTGGTATTTTTACAAATGGAATTGTACCACCATAATATTGTTGTTTAGCTGTAGAAGGAGTTTTTCCAGTAACAATTTCTCCAAACTTAGAGATTCTTTGCGTTTTCCACCCCTCCGGCACACCATTAACAATTTTCACTTTCTCATACCCCGGAAAACGCAAATCAACAAACCATTCCTTATATAAGCGCTGTGCTGCTTCCTCTAACAATTTGATTTGCTTTTGGTTGTTTTCAATAAGGTCATCAAAAGGCTTTAATATTTTAACAATTTTTTCCTGTACATTATATGGCGGAACTTCCATTTCCATTTTCCGAAGTGCTGTGAGACTAATTGTTCTTTGTGCTGCTCCAAGTGCAACTGTATCAGCCTTCATATAAAAATCTCTACTAAGCATCATATAATATAAGAATCTAGGTACTATTTTTTGGGGATCAGGACGCAATATCGCGATATGTCTTTGAAATACAAATTTTTGTTCTTTATCTATAAATACGGGGATTCCAAATGACCCCACAACAGAATAAAGAATGTCTCCTGTATGCGCCCTTCTTTTATCATTCAAATTATCATAATACTCTTGTGAAACAAACATTGTATCAGTAAAATCAAGTTTGTTTGTATTTGTGATATTTGAAATCGTTACAAACGGAATCCCATTATCAGATTTAGGAGGCGGTTGATGATCTCCATCTGCAATGGAAATACAAATATCTTCTAATGTTATTTTTCTCCAACTCATAACCCCATCTCCTTCATATTCTTTGAGATGATATCCATCAAGTCATTTGATTCTGCCTGCAATGCTAATAGTTCTTGGTGAATTTCTGCCATGCGTTCTTCAAAATTTACACCATCCTCCTCCACAGGTGCTACACCAACATACGCTCCTGATGTCAGAGACCAGCCTTTTGTCGCAATCTCTGCAATATCAGCAACTTTACATAAACCGAGAACGTCCGTATATAAGCCATCACCAAATTTTTCATACAGCCAGTTGGCTTCCTTGGCAATTGTAAGTCGTTCAGAAAGTTCTGCAAGCTTACCATCATATTCTTCCTGTGTCTTTTTCCTTTCACGCTTTTGTGCAGCTTCCACTGCTTTTTTTGCTTCAACTGTCAGCTCTTTTGATTTTTCTGAAAGTGCTTGTACCTGCTCGGCAAATGGTTTCTCACTGCCAAGAATCGTGTGATATTCTTCTATAAGCCTAGAATATTTATCTATTTCACCACGATAGAGCCATACAATGGCATTCATATTTTTAAGCTGCCAATCGGACCACTCATTTAAGGTGCGGTCAACCACAGTGTAATAATTTCTTGCATCAATGAAAAGCACCTTGTCTTTTTTCGCTTCGTCTTTTCCTTTATCAAAAAACCAGAGGGAACAAGGAAGTGATTTTGTGTAGAAGAAATTATTACCAACGCTAATCATAATGTCCACATGACCTGTCTTAATAAGCTTTTCTCGAATGTCCTTATCCTTGCCCTGACTATCTGTGGAGGAAGAAGCCATAACAAATCCAGCGCGCCCATGTGCATTCAAATAGCTGTAAAAGTAGGAAATCCAGAGATAATTTGCGTTTCCAACTTCTTTATTTTTGTTAACACTTGGCATACCAAACGGCAATCTGCCTGCACTTTCACAGGATTCTGATTTTACTTTATCCACATTAAAAGGCGGATTTGCCATAACATAATCACAACGACCATTCAGATTATGCGAATCGTGATAAAAACTATTTGCTTCATCACCCGATTGAATAACCCCAGTAAGTCCATGAACCACCATGTTCATCAGACAAAGTTGTGCATTGTATTCCACCTTTTCCTGACCATAGAAAGTCATAGTGCTGTTTGCATTCATACCAGTTTGATTGACAAAATCTCCAGACTGAATAAACATTCCACCGGAACCACAAGCAGGATCGAAAAGAATACCACTAAACGGTTCAATAACATTTACAATCATTTTTACCAATGATTTCGGGGTGAAAAATACACCATCATCAGAGGCAATATTTTTTGCAAACTTGTTCAGAAAATACTCATAAATACGTCCAATAATATCGCCGCCTACTTCATCCAGCGCACTGTTATTAAAAATGCGGAGAAGTTCTGACAAAATTTCATCAGAAAAATTGGTATAGCTCTTTGGAAGAACACCCATAAGTTGTTCGCTCTGGTCTTCAATAAGCTGCATTGCATTATTGACTACTTCGCCTAGACTTGTCATTGTATGACCATCTTTATTTACAAGTTCCATAGCAGATATATTATCAGGAAGATTTAAGAGATAATCATACTGCGCTTCCTTCGGAAGATACAATGCACTTTTCGCTGTAAAGTCACTTGCTTCGACTGGCAAAATACGTCCCCCACGAGAAGGACGTCCTTTTAAGATTTCCGCCTCTACCATTTTAAATCTGCTGTATGCATAGCGCAGAAAGATAAGACCAAGTACTGGCATACAATACTGATTTGATGTAAGTTTTGAACCAGAACGCAATAAATCTGCGGACTCCCACAGTTCACTTTCTAATTTTCGTATATTTACCATTTTGTTTTTTCCTCCATTGTATTTTTATAGCCTCTTAAAGTCTGTTAAGTTTATCTTAACACACATATATTGGTTTCAAAATACTTTTATTATGAATTTGCATTATTCAGTTTCAGGCGATGCTACGTTACTTCTTATAGGTAGAGAAACCGCTCAATAAAACTTTACACCTTTTCCATAATCTGTTATGGTTAAGATATAACAGTCAGTATGGATTAAAAGAACGATAGGCAAAACTTTATACCTTTTGGTACTGTTTTGGTAGGTGAGAAAATGGAACATTGGAGAGAACATTTAAAAGATAAACCTGTGCGATATTGGATTCGGATTGAAATTGAAGAAATAATAAAGGAAAAATCAATTGACAGAAAACTATTTTATGAATATTCAAAGACAAAATACCAAAAAGTTATAAATAGATTTTATTATGCATTTGCAGATTATAAGAAATATCCAAAAGTTGAACTAAATTATTGCTGGTTGCATTTTAGACAGGAATTGAAAGAAATAGATTGTGTTAGTGAAACAATTGGTTGGAAATGTATGCTTGCAAAAATAAAAGAACAGTTATCTTATGATTGGAATAAAAAAATTTATTTAATTCTTTCCGATGGCTGGGTTTATGAAGGATATATCGATAGTATAATTGATGTGCTTAATGAAGTTGATGGACTGTTGGAGGATTTTTATATTGTTACTCCACAATTTGATAAATTTGCGGCATATTCCGATGATGGTCAGTGCTTAGTTTTTTATAAAAAATGATATTGTGTATCAAAATTCATTTCAGCTATTCTATTTTGGATAATATTTACTTTTCAGCATTCTATTGATCATAATGGTCAAACAAAATTGGAGTTGACAGACTCATATCATTCTATTGGAGGTAAGCAATGAAAGAAAAATTACTGATTGTTGATGATGAGGCGGATATTGTCACAATGCTAAAAAATTTCTTTGAGATAAATGGCTATGATGTTCTTACAGCCACAAATGGTTTGGACGCGATTGCACACGCAGGAAAACAGCCAGATTTGATTTTGCTCGACATCAATATGCCAGATATTGACGGAATAGAAGTTTGTTCACGCATACGAGATTTCGTCTGCTGCCCAATCTTGTTTTTGACCGCAAGAATTGATGACGCAGACAAAATCAAAGGCTTTGGCGTTGGCGGGGACGATTATATTGTAAAACCTTTTTCTATGGACGAACTTGGCGCGCGGGTCGCAGCACATCTACGGCGGGAACATCGCCAACGGGAGGCGGCAAAAGTCCGCTTTGACGACAATTTGGCAATTGACTATACAGAGCGTTGTCTCTATTACAATGGCAGTCCGATTTCTCTTGCCAAAAAGGAATTTGACATTATTGAACTGCTGTCGCAACACAGAGGACAAGTTTTTAGCAAGGAACGCATCTATGAACTGGTTTGGGACTACGACAGCGAGGGTGATGCTTCTGTAGTCGCTGAACATATCCGACGCATCCGCATAAAATTTAAAGATGCCGAAATGAAACCATACATTGAAACAGTCTGGGGGATTGGTTACAAATGGGCAAAAAATTAAGAAAAAAATCTTTTCACAAATCTATTAAGAAGGATTTTGCATTTTATATTATTCTATATATTTTTTCATCCCTGTTGTTAGGTTTTGTCTGTTCCCAACTTTTTCTGTATGGGCAGAATCAAATTCGCGAAAAATATTATGATGAATATAAGAAGAAAATAGAATACATCGAAGGAAAACCTAACACAGCATATCATTTTTATAATGATAATGACGTTAAAATAGAAATCCATTACTCATTGGATCTTTTTACTCTTTTTACGTCTCGTGATAAGATAAAATACGACATTTTAGGCATTGCAAGCGGAGCTGTATATCCACTGAGTTTTATTGTATGTCTTGGCTTGATCAGCATTCTTTTTTACAGAAAAATATTGCAAAAACCGCTGGAACTGCTTGGCGCAGCAGCAGACAAAATTACAGACAACAACCTAGACTTTACAATTCATTATGACCGGCCAGACGAGTTTGGTCGTCTATGTCAATCTTTTGAAAAGATGCGCAGTGCGCTGCGTGACAATAATCTGGAATTATGGCGACAGATTGAAGAACGCAGACGACTCAATGCCGCTTTTGCACATGACTTGAGAACACCACTTACTGTGCTTAAGGGACAGAGTGAAATGCTTGTAAAATACACTCCAGAATTATCTGAGGAAAAAATCATTGAGACTGCAAAGATGATGCAGCGCCATATTGCGCGCCTTGAAAACTATGTCAATACAATGAATACCTTGCAACGTCTCGAAGATATCGAAATTCAAAAATCTCCTGTTAACATAGAAATATTATTTCATCAGCTTCAAGCAACTGGCGCCTCCATCTGTGCAGATAAAACATTTTTATTAAAACAGATAATGATAGAACCTTGCGAAAAGACCATTTCCTTATCAAAGGAAACAATCTATTCTAAAAAGATAAACTTAGATGCCTCTGTCATTATGCAAGTATATGAAAATCTACTGTCAAATGCTATGCGTTATGCACAAAATACTATTATTGTATCCCCTTTTATAAAAGACAACTATTTTTATATCACTGTATCAGACGACGGTCCTGGTTTTTCTGCAAAAGACCTTTCTGAAGCCACAAAACCCTTTTATAAAGCAGCGGAAAAAACAGAGCAGGAACACTTTGGTATGGGATTAAATATCTGCAAAATACTTTGTGAAAAACATGGCGGTTTTCTAAAACTAGATAATAAAAATGGCGCTGTTGCCACCGCAAGATTTCTAATCGCGTAGAGAAGGCTTCTCTTCCCACCTATCAGCTTTGCTGACATACTTCCTCTCTGTGTCTGTATGCATAAAAAGTGCGCCAAAAATAAGCAGTCCTCCTGTCATTCCCAGCCATAGTTTCGGGGTAAAATGAGAAATATGCATTGAAAATAAATAGTAATTTCCTAATTTATCTCCCGCGCCATAATTAATCGCATAGTAGACCAGTGGTATCATATAGCCAATGACCGTGTTGTTTGTGAGCGCAGCAGTCATCATTCCAAGCGCTCCCAGAAACACTGCATTTGCCACCGTTCCAAGATACAGCCAAACAGTCACATCACATTGCTGTATTTGCAGATAGACAACAAACAACCCCGTTAATAAAATTATCATTATGGCTGCACAAGCTGTTCTAATAAAATATACCAAACTTGTACTGATATATTTGGAAGACACCAAATCGCGGATTGCATCGTCCTGTTCCGGCTGAAAAATAGGCGTAAGCAGGACAATCCCAATCAGAGAGACAAACATTTCTAGCGGAACTGCGGATTCTGTTAAATCTAACTGCGCAGTTCCAAACAGCATTGGTGTAATAATTAGTATTGTGACAGAAACAAAAATTGACAGCGCTGCATGATGTTTCATATGAAAGATTGCAATTGATTTTATTTTTTCCATAAAAAGTTCCCTTTTCGTTTTGCTTTATAAATGAATATGGTTCCAAAAACAAGCATGATAGACAGACCTGTAAATAACAGACGATTGGCGATAAGCTGCGGAAAATGTTCTATATAATCCTGTGTTCTAAAATAAGAGAGCGGGCCAGAATTGTGCCTTGGTGCCAGACGAAACAGCGCGTATGACGCAGAGACAGATTTCATGCCAAGATTGACATCAATAAACCACCAAAGCGCACACACCGCAACAGCAATCGGTGTATCTGTCAGTTCTGTCAAGCAAATGCCCACAGCAGCCGTAATCATTGCCGATGGCATTATCCAACCGAAATCATATTTGAGCGGCGCTAGATAATCCAATTGCATTCCCGGGTACATGTTCCACATACTAATATTGGAAATATAGGATAAAATAATAACAGGCAGCATCACAGCGGCAAGAATTGCAAGGTAACGCACAACAATAATCTTTGCACTTGATGTTTTTCGGATATAGATAAGCTCTGACATTTTCGCCTGCTTATCTTTTAAGCTCATAATCACCGCCAGAAAGACAGGGAGTATGGAAACTGTCATTGCGACGGTATAATCACTAAAAAGTCGTGCATAACCGCCTGTAAATTGATCTTGATTTTTGACAAGTTCGTATTGACAAACTGCTTCGTCATATGTGATAGGAACGCGCCCATAACCAATTAAGGACTCCACCGCATATTTTGAACCACCTCCTAGAATAGTATCCGCATTCTGCATCAACTCTTTAAATTCAGAGTAGGAGATATCCTTCCTGACAGAAAGCTCCAAATCTTTCTGCATTTCCTCTTCTGTGACATCATTTTCTAGTGAAATAGCAAATCCGCCTTTTCCGTCAGACTGAATATTTGCATTGTCTCCAACAACAATAAAGTCGTCGCCGCTATCACTGTCAGAAAACTGCGAAGCATAAATTTTTTCTATATCTATATTTGTGATTGTAGCAATAATTTCTGCAATTTTTCTCTGCTTATCCTCATTTAATTTCACATATTTTACAAAACCAATCGGGTAAGTTTGATATTTATTTTCCAGAAATTCTGCATATAGCACCTCTGTTGCAGCAGGCATAATCAGTTCTGGAATCTCTTCACTTTTCGTTCCATAATTTTGATTTGCAGTCGGGTTCGGCTCAATCACAATATCATCACTAAAGTTCAGTACATCTTGTGAATTGAGCGCCACAACGACAACAGCGACAAACAGAAAATATGATATGCCGAGAACCATTTTTTTCAATTCACTCCAAAATAGCATTTCCATTCACCTCCAACTCCGCTCCGTTTTTCTTTAGATAAAACATATATGCGTCCTCAATATTAGGCGCACAAGCTTCCGCGTTGGCTGCGGTGTGTTCCGAGAGAAAACGGACAGCTACATTTCTGCCCTGCGTGTGCATACTTGTAATTATCAAGTCTTTTTTTAGTGTCGAAAGCTCCTTTCTATCTGCAATTTTTGTAAACACTTTGCCTTCAGCCGCTGCCAGCAAATTATTGACAGTGCCTTGATACAAAACCTTTCCACCGTCCAAAATTGCAATCTTTTCACAAGTGGCTTCAATATCTCCGACAATGTGCGTCGATAAAATAACAATGCGATCCTCTGCAACTTCCGATAATAGATTGCGGAACCGAATTCGCTCTTCAGGGTCAAGCCCCGCAGTCGGTTCATCAACAATCAACACTTTTGGATTATTAAGCAATGCCTGCGCAATTCCAAGCCTGCGTTTCATACCGCCGGACAGTGCCTTAATCTTTTTCTTTCTGTGCTCCGTCAAATTGACTTTCTGCAACAGCAATTCCGTGCGTTCCCGCCGCTCCTGCTTATTTAAACCAGACAGAAGCGCCAGATAATCCATTGCTTCCATAACATTTATAGACGGATATATCGAAAATTCCTGCGGCAGATAACCAATAATCTTACGGATTTCTTTCTCATTTTCAATGGGAATACCGCAGACAGTCACAGAACCGCTCTTTTTCTGTAAAAGTGCAGCGAGCGTTCGCATCAGTGTTGTTTTTCCCGCGCCATTTCTGCCCAGCAGTCCAAACATTCCTGGCTGAATGCTGAGATTGATATCATAGAGCGCTTGTTTTTTTCCATAGAATTTATTTAGATTTTTAATCTCAATTGTATTGTTCACTTGAAATTCCCCTTTCTCGTTTTTCTTGATGACTATAGAGTAATAGAGAAATTTCAACTTTTTATCAAATTCTAAGAAAATTCTTTGCGCAAGCTGTACACTCGCTAACCACCATTTAAAATAAATGTGGTAAACAGTCAATTACGAAAAGGTTGAGCTGTCGTTGGAAGGGTAAGAATAATGATGTAGATGAATCTCGATGTATCGAACAATTAAAGGGATTTGCGCAAAACCACAAAACCATGCCTGCCTATATTGGCTCTGTTGGAATGTTTAATGATGCGAAAACAATATTTGTATCACCTATAATGAATAATAGTATGTATCAATTCCAGCGAGAATTACACGAGTGCTTAAAGGATTTTGATATAAATGGTTGGGAGTGTATTGTCCGAATCGATGGGTGCCACATTGTACGATAGCACTTACTGGTGAGGATGACAATGAAGCATTTTTTAAGGCAAGTGATTTACTGTTACGTGAATTTAAAAAGATGAAGGGTGAATTTATTGCAATAGGATTGGTAAAAATAACTTTTCCGGTAGAGGAGATTTTTACAATAGATTTGAATGGCTTGCATTTATGATTGTGTCAGTATATAATAATCGAAAAATAGAAAGGGAACTCCCCAATGTCCGCAAAATATATCCAGCTCGCCAACCAACTTAAAATCTTGATTGAAAAAAATCTGGAAAAAAATCAACGCTCAAATTCGTACACAAGCAATCATAACACCGTCTATCAGCTTCCGACAGAAGCCATGCTTTGCCAGATGTACAATGTCAGCCGTCAAACTGTCAGAAAAGCGCTCTCTGTCTTGGAAGAAGAACATCTGATACAAAAGCGGCAGGGCAGCGGGTCATATGCTATTGGAAATCAGAAGCAAAGTGGAACGCTCCAGATTGCTATTTTAGTTCACTCTAACACAGAATATATCTACCCGCGACTCCTTGCGGATTTGTGCGACACATTACAAAAACATGGATTTTCATGGATAATCTATGTGACAGAAAACCAAATTTCTAAGGAGCGGGAAATTCTGCAATTCTTACTGGAAAATCAGGAAGCTGCCGTGTGCGGAATTGTAAGCGAGGGCTGCAAGACCAGTTTTCCAACGCCCAATCAGGACTTATATCAGCGACTGGCACAAAAAGGAATCGCTATTTTATTTTTTCGCGGAAACTACAGCAATCTTCCCGACTTTCCTTTTATTAAAGATGACAACTACAATGGCGGCTACGCTCTGGGAAAATACTTAGTCTCACTGGGACACCAAAACATTGGCGGCATTTTTCAAAGTGATGATATACAGAGCGTTGAGCAGGGCTATGGACTTTTATCTGCTCTGCGGGAAGCAAAACTTTTGTCCTGCGAGGACAATCTTTGTGGTTTTGACACTTATCAATTTACCGCATTACAAAAAAATCAGGACACGACAATTCTATCAAATTTTCTTTCCAGACAGCTTAAAATGGTCACTGCCATTGTCTGCTGCAACGACGAAATTGCTTACTGGCTCATAAAAGAGCTTCGCTATCGAAATGTGCGGGTTCCCCAAGATATGAGCGTTGTTTGTTTTGACTGCTCTTACCTCAGTGATCTGTCGTCTGTACAGATTACGCATTACTCCCAAGAAGAGCATGATATGGGTATCGTGGTTGCGGAATCTGTTATCAACTTAATTCGGGAAAATTTTGTCTCTCCACAAAAAAGGATTCCTTGGCAGCTTGTGATAAAACGCAGTTCTGCTCCGCCAACCACCTAAACTTATATTAATTTTTACTTCCCATTGCGGTATTCTCTGGGTGTACACCCTACGGTTTTCTTGAAAACAAAACTGAAATAATGTGGGTCTTTATAGCCCACTTCCCCCGCAATTTCGCTGGAATGCAACTGTGTCTGGCTAAGAAGTTTCTTTGCCTTTTCCATACGCTTTTTTGTGACATATTCAATAAATGTTATCTGCATTTCCTGACTAAATATGCTGCTAAAATAGTTGCTGCTAACACCGATGGCACCCGCCACACTGTTTAACGAGAATGACTCCTCACTAAAATTTTCTTCAATATATTTCAAACCTTTTTTCAGCACATGTTTGCCTTGGTTTTCGTTCTCCCTGTCGCGCAGTGCCAATGCGCGCCCCAGCAACTCCAACATATAGGCATCAATATTTGCCCCACTTCCAGACGCTTCTCGCACTTTCTGGTCATCATCTTCTGGCAGAAAATCCTGCTGATTTACGCCGATCCTTTCCATATAATTGACAGTTGTAAAGCGCACATTCAAAAGCAAGTAATCGCGAAACAAACGCGATTCAAGCGCATCTTTTACCCCCGCAAGATACCCATTTACAAAGTCCTTAATTTCCTCCTGCTTTCCCTCCCGCAAAAATCCTTCAATAATATCTGGATTGACTTTTGCACTGTCCACCGACGCAAAGCTCTTCAAATCCTTTCCTGGCAGAAGCTCCTCCGCATCTTTTTCTGTTAAAATATGACGCTGTGGGTTAAAAAAGCGGTGCGCAAGGATATGATTGACTTTTGCATAACACTCTGGCAGCAGCGAAAGCCGTTCCACTGGCTCTCCCACTGCCACGCACCACTCCAATGAAAATACTTGTTGAGAGCAGATTTTTTCAATATTATAAATACATTGCTCTTTTAGTTCTTCCATCTGATCTGCTTCCCCTTTGATTAAAACGCCATACAAACTAATGTTCCATTGGAAGATAAGATATTTTGGAAACCGCAAAAAGTATCGAAACAGCGCCTCCCGCACTTCCCCCACGCCTTCTGGCTCCTGCATTGCATATTCTGGATTTTGGCGTTTGA
The DNA here is from genome assembly GCA_002358575.1 of Lachnospiraceae bacterium UBA3401. Classification (GTDB taxonomy): domain Bacteria; phylum Bacillota; class Clostridia; order Lachnospirales; family Lachnospiraceae; genus COE1. The sequence continues at coordinate 33,865 of DEPD01000149.1, forward strand.
CCTGTAAGTTTAGCAGTGCAAGATTATAGCAGGGTCCATCTAAGTCCAACGAGATTTTTGCCGCTTCCTCATAAATCTGCTGAACAGAAAACACACCACTAAACACTTTTTCCAGAAAGCTTCTGCGGGCATAATTCTCATACTCTTTCATCTCGTTCTGAAAAGTTTCCAGATAGCTTCTCTGCTCCTGTTCACTCTCAATCTTTTCTCTTACTTCAAGAAGCACCTTGCGCAGCGTATTTTTTGTGATAGGTTTGAGCAGATACTGCTCTACACCGACGCGGATTGCCTGCTGCGCATACTCAAACTCATCATAACCGCTGATAATAACAATCTTAATATCTGGGATTTCCTGTGTTACAATTCGGCTGAGTGCAAGCCCGTCCATAAACGGCATCTTAATGTCCGTGATTAGAACATCTGGACGGATTTTGCGAATCATTGGCAATGCCATCTCCCCGTCGCTGGCTTCTCCTGTAAATTGATATCCATATTCATGCCAAGGAATATTGTTTTTTAACCCTTCCCTGACAATGCTTTCATCCTCCACCAAAAAAACTTTTAACATTTGTTTTCCCTCTTTTTAATACGTTCTGTCTTCCAGAAATTCGGCAGCATTTTCTTTGGTAAATACTTTCTCTTCCACCACATAGCGCTTCTCCACTGGCTCTCCATGTTCTAGCTTCTGTATAATATCATTGACGTAGGCTCCCTGCACTGGATTGCATTCCACATCGACATTGATGCGCCCCTCTTTTACCAACTCCAACGCATCACGCGTCGCATCAAACGATATAATTGTCACATCACCCCCCTCTCCAAAATGAATGCCAGCCTCCTGCATCGCCTCAATTGCACCCATAGTCATATCGTCGTTCTGCGATACGAGCACATCTATCTTGGGATAGCGCCGCAGCATTTTGCGCATTACTTCCTTTGCCTTGTTCGCTGTAAATTCTGCTGTGACAGAATCAATAATATGCCAATTTTCGTGCTGTACAGCAATCTCGTCAAAACCTTTCGTCCTTCCAATTTCCGCCGTGGAACCAATGGTTCCTTTTAGCACAATAATGTTAATTTCCTCTGTCTGCCGCTGCTCCTGTTCCAGATATTCTTCCAGCCATCTACCCGCTTTTTTTCCTTCTTCTCTAGCGTCCATTCCTATCCATGTCGTATAGAGTGAATCGTCCTGCACATTGACCATGCGGTCTGTGACAATCACTGGAATCCCCGCATCTTTCGCTTCCTGCAGCACAGTATTCCAACCGTCCTCAATCACAGGCGCAAACACAATATAATCCACCCGCTGGGAAATAAAACTGCGAATTGCTTTTATCTGATTGTCTTGCATCTGTCTGGCATTGTTAAATATTAAAAAGTAACCCGCATCTTTTGTCAGTGCTTGCTGTATCGAAGTCGTGTGTGCTGTCCGCCAACCGGATTCACTGCCAAGCTGAGAAAAACCCACCACAATTAAGTCTTCATCCTCGGACTCTATTGGCATCTGCTCTATTTTAATCTCAAATCCCCGATAGAGTCTATGCCCAATAAAAAGAACGGGTGCAATACACAACAAAATAATGCAGGCACCCACATGACCAAAAATAATTTTTTTTATTGTCTTTGCTGCCCATTTCATGTCTTATCACTCCCTGTCATATTCTCCTGTGATAATTCTGACAACGGTGGTTCGTTTAGTCTAACCGCTGGTATAACAATACTGACTTTTGTGCCCACACCTTTTTCCGATTCAATTGTCATGCCATATTCCATACCAAAATTCATACGAATCCGCTCATTGACATTGGCAAGTCCAAACCCTTTTTCTGTCTCTTTGCAAGGCTTTGCAATCTCTGCCTGCAATCGCTTTACTTCCTCTGCGTTCATCCCAATTCCGCTGTCTTCCACACACAACAAAATGATATCCTCTTCCGACGAAACACCCCGCTGTAACTTTCCAGTCACACAAATTTTGCCTTTTTCCCGCTTACATTTAATTCCATGATACAGAGAATTTTCAACAAGCGGCTGCAAAGTTAGTTTCAGAATTTTATAAGGATACAATTCTGGTGCAATTGCAATTTCAAAGTCCAAAATATCCTGATAGCGCACTTGCTGAATTTCAAGATAACCGCGAGTGTGCTCTTTCTCTTCCCGAATCGAAATATATTCTTTTCCCTTACTTAGCACCAACCGGAAAAACTCTGAGAGTGCCACAACAACATCCACTGCCTTGTCAGGATCATCTCCCTCAATCAGCCAGACAATTGTGTCAAGCGTATTGTACAGAAAGTGCGGGTTAATCTGCTCCTGCAAAAGCCGCAGTTCCGCATGGCGCATCTTGCGCTCATCCTCTTTAATCTGATTGACTAAGACTTCCAGATTTTCAGACATGTCATTCACACTGTCTGAAAGCACTTCTAACTCATCTTCTGTCTGTACGCGTACACGGTCTGAAAAATTTCCCTCCGCAATCCTGCTCGTAATCCCACATAGTTCCTGAATTGGCTTTGTGATGCTGTTTAAGATAGCACTGGTAATTAAAATCACTGCAATCACAATGCAACCGCCCAGCAAAATACTGACAATAATAACACGCTCCACTTCTTTGTTAAGTTGTATTTTTAACTGTTCAATACTTTTGGTCTGATAATAGATATAGTACTGAATATCGTCCTGTATTAGCTCCGTTAAAATATAAATATCATTGTACAGCATATCAATATTTTTCTCATACTGCCCATCTGCTTCTTGATTCGCCTTAATGTCATCCACGCGGTCTTTTAAAGTGTCAACATTGCGCAACAGACTTTGCAGCCATACACGGCTCTCCCTATCCGTTGTCATAGCGAAAAGATTGTCGCTCTCAGTGCGCAGTTCATAAATTAATTTGTAAGGATTTTTGAATGTTCCGTCTTCCTCAATTGTATCAAATGTAATATTGCTGACCACCAATTTATAGAGACTTTCATCCATCTCCTCCTTAAAGTTAATATTGTAATCGTTGGCAAGCAACATACTGTTTACTATCTGGTCATAAGCACGACTATAGTTTACCAATGCCAAAATCAAATAGATTGCCACATAAAGAATCGGTACCATTGCGACCAGCACTAAAACGATTAATTTATTTTTTAGGGGATATTTTATCTTTTCTGCTGCCATTGCTTATCCTCGTCTCTTTATAGTTCGGAACTGTCCGCTCGCTTTATACTATATACCATAAACTATATTTTTTCAACAATGCCTCTCTGCGCAGACCATGCATCATGTAATGGCATATTTCCTCTGCATCAACGTGTACATAAAGAAAGACCATGATCTCCATTGCGGATCTCATAGTCTTTTATTTGCATTCCAACTATATGATTTTATTTCCTTGATAATTCTGTCTATTTTATTGCAGCCGCCATCCTGCATACAATGTCATAGATTCTGTAACAATATCATTCTTTAAATTCCAAGGTCTTGTAGTATTCTGATCTAGATACCAGCCATCAAACAGATAGCCTTCCCGCGTGGGCGGATCAGGTGTCGTAACCAATTCTCCGTACATATGTTTCTGGCTCTCCACTGTCGTTCCGCCTAGAGAATCAAATTGAATCGTAAATCCTGCGTTGGATACACCAATTATCATACAGGCAACAAGCGCTACTGCCAACACAATAATAATGATATTTAGTGACTTAACTGAAATATTAACCTTGGAATATAGTCCCCGCAGTTGACGCTGCGGAGCCGAATTGTTTTGTTCCAAATTTTGCTTGTTCTGTTTTGCCATAACTTACTTGCGCACCAAATACTTGCGCATGTCAATCGCGCAGGCAATCAAGATAATCAAACCTTTTATAATATAGAGCATATTGGCGTCTACTGCCAGAAAATTTAATCCCGTAAAGATAATCTGCAAAAGCAACACGCCTACCACAATACCGCTGATGCGTCCAATACCGCCGACAAAAGAAACACCGCCAATTACGCACGCTGCAATTGCATCACACTCATAGTTAAGACCCGTGTTTGCATTTGCAGAAGCGATACGCGCACCATCCAGAAATCCAGTAATGCCATACATCATTCCAGCGAGCATAAACACCATAATAATTGTGCGCATAACATTGACACCAGACACGTTCGCTGCCTCCTCGTTTGATCCAACCGCAAACATATTTTTTCCAAAAGTCGTCTTGTTCCAGATAATCCACATAATAATTGTCAAAATCAAGGAGTAAAGCACATATTTAGGAACTGCTACACCGCCGATAGTAAATAACGTTCCGGTGACAAAGGAGCGATAGTTGTCTGCCAGTCCGCTCAGAGTCTGCCCGTTGTTGACGCCGCGCATCAAATACATCAAGATAACACCATATACAATTAGCTGCGTTGATAGCGTCACAATAAATGGGTGCAACTTAAATTTCGCCACGCTGAAGCCATTTACAAATCCAACAAGCGCGCCCACACCAATAACCAGCAAGAGCACAAGCGGCAGCGGCGCTGCACTTGTCATGCCCGGAAATACTTTAAATACTGTTGTCAGCAAAGACGCGGAAATACATGCTGTCAAACCGACAACACGACCTGCGGAAATATCGGTTCCAGTTAACACAATACAGCCTCCAATGCCCAACGCAATTGGTAACTTTGCCGCTGTCAGGGACAATATGTTCACAATTGAGGGAAGTTTTATGAAAGTGGGGCGCATAATTGCTATGTATACGACTGCCACCGCTATAATAATATACATGGCATTATTGAGCAAAATATCCCCAACTTTTTTTAATTTTTCTTTTTCAGCCACAGTTCATACCTCCAATCTGTAGAATAGCCTCTCGGAGTCTATTAGAAGAATTTATTGCGATATTCATCACGCGTATTTTGCCGCCAGAGTCATAATCTCCTCTTGCGTCGTTGTCCTTGCATCCACCTCTCCAGCGAGCTGTCCGCCGGACATCACCAATATCCGGTCACATACCCCCAAAAGCTCTGGCATCTCGGAAGAAACCATAATAACAGTTTTCCCTTCCTTTGCCAGATTCAAAATAAGCTGGTAAATCTCGTATTTCGCACCCACATCAATACCGCGCGTTGGTTCGTCGAGCAACAAGACCTCTGGGTCGGTCAGCAGCCAGCGTGCCAGAATTACTTTCTGCTGGTTGCCACCAGATAGCGAACGAATCTGCGTTTTCTGATTTGGCGTCTTAGTGCGCATGGCATTAATCCCCCATTCTGTAACTTCTGCAAGCTTCTTGTCACTCAGAAGCGGAATACCCTTGTAGTGGTACTTACGCAGACTGGATATCGTCGTGTTTGCCTGGATATCACGAATAGCGAAAATTCCAGTCGCGCGGCGCTCCTCTGTCAACATTGCAAATTTATTTGCAATGGATTCCCGAGCGCTGCGGTTCATCACTCGCTTTCCATGGAGATAGATTTCGCCGCTCTTGCGGGTCGCAATGCCAAAGATATTTTCGAGCAGCTCTGTTCGCCCTGAGCTGTCCAGACCTGCAACCCCCAAAACTTCGCCCTTTTTAGCGACAAAAGACACATCCTTTAGTTTGGAATACATCGCTGTGAGTGACTTGACCTCCAAAAGCGGATCTCCTACCACATTATCTTTTTCTGGATAACGATTTGTCAGCTCACGGCCAACCATCAGCTTAATAATCTCGTTCATAGTGAGTGACTTTGCCGGACGGGTTGCAATCCACTGCCCATCACGCATAATGGTCACTTCATCAGAAATGCGCAGAATCTCTTCCATCTTATGCGAAATATAGATAATTCCGCAGCCGCGATCCCGTAGCATATTAATAATACGAAATAGATGCTCTACTTCTTCCTCTGTCAAAGAAGAGGTTGGTTCATCAAACACAATAATCTTAGACTGATAGGAAACTGCCTTGGCAATCTCCACCATCTGCCGTTGCGATACTGGCATTGTACTCATCACACGCTTGGGGTCCACATTAATTTCTAAATCCGCAAATAGTTTTTTTGTCTCATCGTACATCTTTTTCTCACTGGTGAGCGGACACCAGCTTGATATTCGCGGGAAACGCCCCAGCCACATATTATCCATAACATTGCGTTTTAATGCTTGGTTCAACTCCTGATGCACCATTGCCACACCGTTCTCCAACGCTTCCTTGGAGTTTTTGAACTCCACCTTTCTTCCCTCCAGAAAAATGTCACCACTGTCTTTAGAATACACGCCGAACAGACATTTCATTAGCGTAGATTTTCCAGCACCATTCTCTCCCATCAGCGCATGAACGGTTCCCGCCTTCACGGTCAGAGAGACATTGTCAAGCGCTTTGACACCGGGAAATTCCTTGCAGATTCCCTCCATTTTCAGAAGGATATTCTGGTTGCCGCCTTTTGCGGAAGCATTTGTTTCCTGCATCGTCATTCTCACCTCCTGATATCTTTTCATTGATGCACACGACCTGACTTGTTATGTCAGATTCTATATGCAGAAACACAGCCGCACCGAAGTGCGGCCGCATCGTCGATGACCTATTTTAATCGAGCAGGGAAGGATTTTCTCCCTACTCGTCGCGCCGCCGATGCGCCACTTTTAGTGGCATATTTCCTCTGCATCGGCGTATGCATAATAAACGACCAAAGTATTTGCCATTTACTATAATCAATGCACACGACCACATAAGGAATTTTACCGCCTTGCAGCATGCAGTCGGCGCGGGGAAACGCAAATATTATTTGTGTTTCCTATAATTAGTTATTTGTATACGTAGCGTAAGGAATATTAACACGCCATGTACCAACTACATTTGCGGAATCCACACCGTCAAATGCTTCCTTGCCATCCATAAAGTTTGCTGTGATATTTGCGATAGTATTTGCCATACCATCTGCATCCTGTTTGATTGTTCCAATCATGGAGCCTGCTGCAATTGCATCTTTCGCCGCGTCTGTTGCATCTACACCGAACACAGGTATCACTGTAGCACCCTCCTTATTGTAGCCTGCATTCTGAAGTGCTGTGATAGCACCAATTGCCATCTCGTCATTATTTGCAATAACAAGCTCTACCATGTTATTGTTCGCCTCGCTATACTGAGACATAATTGTCTGCATGTACTCTGTCGCTGCCGCAGAAGACCATGCACCAGCCTGATCTACCAGATATTTGTTGCTGTTTGCGCTATCATAAAAGCTAAGAGCTGGCTTGCCTGCTCCTGTCAAAATCGCGTCTGCATCCTCTTGCCCATACTTTGTACGCGCATCTGCCTCTGCGTTGCCCTCCTGGCCCTTAAACATAACATAAGAGATAGTGCCGTCTCCGTTCAAATCCAATGTATCATAATTCTCTAACAGATAATTTCCAATCATCTCGCCCTGCATATGACCAGCCATCTCATAGTCTGTGCCGACAAACACGCACTTATCTGAACTTGTGACTGCTTCCTCGCTTACAGAACGATTAAAGAAAATCACTGGAACACCATTCGCCTGTGAAATAATGTTCTTCGCTGCGTCGTCCGATCCAGTATCAACCAGATTGACCACCAAAACAGTTGCACCCTGCGCAATCGCTGTTGTCACCTGCTCAGACTGCGTTGTCTGGCTGTTGTTACTGTCATAGTCCTGATACTTAATTCCCGCTGCGTCTAGTGCGGAATCCAACGCTGCACGCACACTTGAAATATAGGTATCACCGTAAGTGTAGTAGAATACTGCCACGCTGCCGTCCTTGGAAGCTGGCGCTGTGGTTTCTGCGGGAGCCGAAGAAGCAGTATCTGTGTTTGCCGCTGCATTGGTGTCTGTGTTTGCCGCTGTATTGGTGTCTGTGTTTGTCGCTGCTGCCTTGCTGTCCGCATTGCTTGCACTGTTGTCCTTGCCGCCGCAGGCTGTCAAAACTGCCAACAGGCTCACAGAAAGCAGAGTGCATAAAAATTTTTTGTGTAACTTTTTCATACTTTGTGTACCTCCCTTTGTTTGATAGGCTCTCGAAATCTCTTTGCGCCAGATTTTGCCGTATTTTTTGTTAGGTATGTACAAATTTAAAGGCGAACATAAAATAAATTCATGCGTATAGAACAAAAAATTAACTGCAAAAGCAAGTGTAAGGATTCCAAAAGACTATTCTTTGAGTTAATTTGTTAAAGTTGTATAAATGAATTATAACTTATATTTTCTTGTTTGTAAAGTATTACTGAATATTTTATGAAATTATTTTTCATTTTTTTCTTCTAAGAAATTATTTCACAAAAATTATCTTTTTAACCAAGAAACTGTTAAGAAATAACTTATGACTATAACAAAAAATCATATTCTCACAGAATGCGCAATTTATGCGCATTCCTGACCCATGAAAAGCAACAATAAATGTTATAATTCACACCCACGCCAGATTTCGTATTCATTTATGATGATTTGATGTGAATTGCAACAATTGATGCA
>DEPD01000149.1:42684-42884 GCA_002358575.1 Lachnospiraceae bacterium UBA3401
GCATGGTGCGGGTGTAAAAAGTAACCAATAACTGTCCATTAACAGTAAGATATTTAGAATCTTGATGAATTTGTAAAATGCGCTATAATAAAATAGACTTTCACTCTATCATGCACGAAAGGACTTCGCAGGTCCTTTCTATATTAAAAAAAGAAACTGTAGTTACAATTCAGCCTCAGAACTTTGCATTTACTGCAAAG
>DEPD01000167.1:0-170 GCA_002358575.1 Lachnospiraceae bacterium UBA3401
CCGTTATAGGTGTATCGATTGTCTACAATCGTATCTGTCCCCAGCAAAGTCTTTAGTCCTATTAGGTTCCTGTCTGCATCATAGGCATATTCTGTGTACAGACTGCCGTTTTTCAGGTATTTTATGGTATTGTCGGCATTGTACGCATACTCTGCTATCTTTTTGCCGTT
>DEPD01000167.1:521-3372 GCA_002358575.1 Lachnospiraceae bacterium UBA3401
ATATTGTCTGCCAAGTCATAGTGATACTCTGTCACTTTTCCTGTCACATCTGTCTGATGGGTAAGATTGCCCATTTAAAGAACCATAGAAAGTTAGCAGCTCAAAATACAAAAATCAAAGTTTTTGTATTTTGAGCGGTAATTTATCTACAACTTCTAAGTCATACTGAAAGGACAATAGTCTTCTACAACTTACTTTCTTTTCTTAAACCTACCAAATTATGAGATAATAAAATCTCTTACCTATATCGGAATAATATGTCCCCGTCGGTATATATAGCTGGAATATAAATACCTATAATATCTCCATTATCATTTATATTCCAATTATTATCGTTCAAAAGTTCATCATCAAATTGTGTTTTATCAAATCCATCTTCGCATACAATTGCTTCAAAAAAATTCTCATAATAGTAAAAATTATCATTTTGCGTAAATACTCCGTGAAACCACTTATCCTCATTGGATATATTATCAATATATCCAATGACATTCTTTTTAAAAAGCAATTCCATAATACACCTATCTCCTTTTCATTGCTGATTAATCGTTATAAATTCACGAGGAATTATTCCTCTTATCAAATATTCAGAATCTCTTTTCGTCCAGCTTAATGCCCTGCTCTTCCAATAATCACTTTGGCTATTATCATTTCTTATAAGTTTTTGAATTTGTTTAGGTGACAAAATAGCAACTCCCGTAACTTCTCCAGATTGTATTGCTTTTCTTAGCCTAGAAATATCTACTGAAATTAGATTGTTGCCATATCCCGAAACGATACTCTGATTAGATGTAAAGCTCGTATACGGACTATTTCCTTTTGCACCCCTTCTATATCCTCCTAATATATGCTCCGTAACACTAACTTGTCTTCCTTTATAGATTCCTGTAACATTAGCAGGCATTAAGTCTCCTTCACTAGATATATATGATTTTCGAATCCTATTTTTTCCAACATCTGAATATAATGAATCATCTCCTCGCAATAATGCAAATGCACCTACATCTATCCCCATCTGAAGCGCAACATAGCGTCCCTTATTACTGATGGTTCCATTTCGAGCTTCATCTCGTAATCTTGCTGATAACTGCCGTCTTTCTTTTCTTTATCTACAATCGTATCTGTCCCCTGCAAAGTCTTTAGTCCCATCAGATTCTATCTGCATCATAGGCATATTCTATATACAGACTGCCGTTTTTCAGATATTTTATGGTGTTGTCGGCATCGTACTCGTACTATTATATTTTTTTATTATTATCCCACACTTGTCGAAATATTGTCTGCCAGATCATAGCGATATTCTGTCATTTTACCTGTCACATTTGTCTGATGTGTAAGCTTGCCGTTTAAGTCATAATGAAAGGACAACAGTCTTCTGCTTGCTTTCTTTTATATAAACTCGAAAATACTAACAAGATATTCTCATAAAAATCTGTTGTTTAACTTAGTAAAACTTGCACTCCACTTGATTCAGCTCATTTAAAAATATAACCAAACTATAGTCACACCCCCAACAAAATGGCGTATAGAATTCATCTCGTATTGCCCCTAGAAAACACTTGTTTTTCCACTCTGTTTCCGTGAAAAAATGCCAATTTGTTTCTTCCATAAATGGATACCATCCTCCTAATTTAGAATGCATTAGCCTGTTGCCATTTTTATCTTCTAATTTTCTATAGCTTTCCTCTGTAATCTCCTCACAAACCTCTTTAAAATTTATGTCACTTTCCTGCAAGTAATCATCAGCAGTTCCCATTCTTTCCCTATTTTCTTCAGCACCAATTGGTACTTGTACAACCACTGGATCGCTGCTTTGTATACCATCTATCATAAGCTGATAGACATGAATACACAAAGTACCTGGAATGGACAGCATTTTTCCGTCACAATAGAACTGGCACAAAAATGTCCATTCACCAAAACGCTCATCCATAGGCCATTGTGGTGGCAAATGTGTAGGTAATCCACCATACTTATTCAATTTTCCCGTGTATTTATTGTCAAATTCCATATAATAAGCCAAATACTCATTTTTCTCCATATCTTTTCCTTTCATCGTTACAAATATCTACAATCCCCCAGCTCTGCTGAGGGATATAAGTGTATCAATAACAGACTTTTAAAATATAATAGGTACTACGTTTAACTTTACATTTATTTCTTCTTTTTTTTCCTCTTTGGTTTAGGTGGTACATATCCTTCATTTTCAGGAATCAATATATGTCTTTTTCCAGGTACTATTTTTTTCCAATTATTCTTTCTACCTCCCCAATTTCTTCCCACTTGTCTTTGTGGCTCTGATGGTCTTTTATATGGAATATTATATATATATCCACCTGCACATGAATCTAATGGATGTGCCACATCACCAGGACCTGATGGCAAATATGACCTTGCATTTCCTCTTGCATCATCAAGAGCTATATGTACTATATTATTAGGATCATTATGAAACAAAAGCAGATTTAACTCCAAATCAGAAGTATATAATAATGATAGCCTGTTCAATTCACTTTCCTGCTCTTTTAAATGCGATACAAATGCCTTATAATCATCACCTGTTAGATTTCCAGGTGTAAATCGTATCTCGACAGGTATTAATTCATTTGGTAAAAGCGCCGTACTTGCTTTATATGCGTTTCTACTGCTCAATGATTCTTGATATGCTAATATCTGACTGTCTGATAATTCAATACCATTCCTCGCTTTGTTTCTGATGTATGCCTCATACTTTTTCCGCTCATTTATTGTAGCCTGATTAGTTAATATCTTTTTCCGGATTGTTTCTGCGGCGGAATCACAGATATTCCCACTTGGATCAACATAGCTTACTGGATTATTCCTACAATAA
>DEPD01000048.1 GCA_002358575.1 Lachnospiraceae bacterium UBA3401
TTTTCCTACAATTCCTTACTTTGACGAGGAAAGAACTATTCAAAAATAATTTATACATCCTGTTTACTTTCATAGTAATTTTTTAACAGTTCCTTAGAGCCATCTCTGTTTTTTGCAGTCTGGATAGAGTTCTCTCTTTGTTGAAGAAGCTGTTGCTTTTGTAAGCTGTAAGACTATCTCACTAAAATATCGTGGATTCACATCTCCAAGCCTACATGGAACAAATTGATTCTGTTCCTGTTTTTTACGAAAATGTACACCATATATAGTCACATCAATATCTAAACTGGCAATGCCATCACCTGAAAATTCTAGCTCTACACTATTATTTTGGTCATTGTGATAATAGGTGTCAAAGCTCCCACCATCACCGACCTCTCCCTTATACCAACCCATATCTTGAAGTTTTCCAAAAAGAAACAAAGAATTAACAACCACCCCTCCAAACCGGATGAGCTCTAACTTCTCTTTTTCCTCGTCTGTCACACGGAAAACAGGACGTTCTAACTGTTCAATGGGTTGAGCAATCTCGTAATCAGATAGTTGTTCTTTCCATGCTGCAAGTTCTTCTTCTGAGAGTTCCAGCGGATGTACCAAGCCAATGTCAACTCTCTCTGGAAGTTGGTATTCCTCTTCGTCCACAGTATTGAATGTGCCATCTTCCATATAACGAAAAGTCTTTATTACTGTCTTGTCCAAACCTTTTCCTTGATACACACCCCATATTAACCCAGTGGCAAATTGACGCATAATTGGATTTTCAACAAACAATGCTTTCCAATTTTTTGTCTTCCATTGCCGATCTGTACTAAGTGCTTGTTCCAAACGTAGTTTCTGTGCTGCAACCACCATTTTTAACTGCTTTTTTAATTGTCTCCATGCATCATTTGCCGCCTTTGCCAGTTCAGGATCATCTGTTTTGCCAGGAATGGGTATATTCTTTAATTGTTTTTCCTTTTCATCATACACTTCTAAAGAAAATGTTGGTGTTAAAATCACTTTAAATTGTCGTTTTCCATAATCAAAGATACGTTTCATCTGTTTGTCAAAACCTAAATTTGGAACGATCCTATCCTCCATTTCTTCCCTTGTTATTGCAAGCTGTTCTGCGGCATAATCAAGTGCTTGTGCTGCGGTGGCTTTTACTTGGCGATTTTTAAATTTTCTAGCAATCTGGTCTACCAGAACCAGCGCTGTAGACGCTGGATTAAGTGCCAATGCTTTCACTGCCTCCGCAGCCATTGCACCGCGTCCTTCTTTTGCCCATGTCTGAATCTGTGTATCTATTTCTGTCACAATTGTCTCACCACCATGAATCGAAGCGACATACAACACCCATTTGCGCTTTGCCTGTGCGCCTTCTTTAACCCAAAAATCATAGATTTCTTTCATATATAACGCTAATTCTGCCGGATTGAGTTCTGCTGCTAGTCTCTGCGCATCTTTGTTGATTCCAAGTGTTTTCATATCGGCATAGCTGATTAATATAGCAGCAAGATAATCCTCCGTCGCTTGTTCGCCATCTTTTTTATGTACTGTTGTATGTAACTCAAATGACAACCAAGACAATTTTCGCTTCCATGTACCAATCAAAATTTCATGTATTAGATTTTCTAAGATTGGTTCTGCTTCATTATTATTCTGACAAACCTCAAAACCAATTGCATTCCGTATCATTGTGCGTATCGTTTTTGTCTTTTCTTTTTCAAGCGCCATAGAAAGCGGATTGTGATATTTTTCCACTCCCCAATAACACAAAACTTTTATTGCCATCTCACGTTCTGGACCACGTGGGGACTGAAGCATTGCAAGAATATTCGCCTCACAATCTGGATGTGCAGCAAAAATTGTCTGTAAAAGTTCTCTTCCCTCTTTGCTGTTTTCTGTGGCACAGGCAAGCAGTTCTTCTTTATATTCTTTCCATTGTAAATCCATCACACGGATCGCCAAAATGCGAGATGGCATAAAATGGCTTTGAGAAGCAGTTTTCCATGCATCATGCCAGTCAGTGTGATAAGCAGCAATTACTTCTAAACATTTCTGATATGCATTTTTTTGATAATGCGGTGCATAATAATTTCCATTATATACTTTGCTCAAAAATTCAATTTGATATTGAGGAGGAACTTTTTCTTCATCCATTAACTTTAAAATACTGTTTGTCTGGCGCGGATCAATATCCTTATATTTCCAAGGATACTCTGTCTGGTCCAATGCAGAATCTACCCAAAAATTTGAAATATAATCGTTATCCAAACTTAAACATTCTAAAACCAATGCTCTTTTGTAAATCTGTGATTCGCCATATAAATTATAATTGTGAATCTCTTTACATTTGGTTCGCCAAAGTCTTCCATTTGTATTGCGCCAATCTGGCACACAGGAAAGAATATCTGAAATCTCTATCTTTCCCAGTAAGTACTGCTCCGCTTCCTTTTGTGAAGTGCGAAAGATACTAGCTGCCTGCTTTGCAGCCGCTCTTCGATAGTCATTGGAAAATCGTTCTTTCCTGCCTTCATAGAGTTTTGGATTTCCTGTTTTTATACAGGTCATTAGATATCCTTTTTCATCCACTACAAGCTCCAACAACACCTTACACATAGTTTCCGGCGCTTCCTTTGCCATATACTCTAAAATTTTTGTCTGCTTTTTGGAAACTGCCCAGCGGATATACATATCTTCTGGAATGATTAAATAATTTTTTAACGCAAAGATATGCCTGTCAAACCAGTCTTGTCCAACTGCAAGACAATAATCCAATGGACTATTCTTGACTGCCATAAAATCCAGTGCATCGGCAAGACGAATCACAGATGCAAATTGGTCAGAATGCTCTATTGCAAGAAACGCAAGAAAGGGCAGAAATGCCATCTGATAGTCATTTCTACATCTTCCAGCTAGAATAGATCGAATTTCTTGAGGAATTGGTTCGTTTAAGACAGCATTTTGTACAAAAGTTTGAAGAAGTTCTAAGTTTGTCTCTTCTAACTCACTATCTTCTGCCACCAATTTACCAATATTCACTGTCAGACTATGTTCCAAATATGCTACCATTTTCTTTGTATATTCTGGATCACCAAATGTTCTGTTATCTTCGTCCATTGAAATACAAAGTGTGCTTTTTGCTTCCTCTAAGGGCTTCACACAATACAAATACAATGCCGCCAAAAACATCTTTGTATTCGCTTTTTCTTCGTTATAACACAATTCCATCATGTGAGAAAACACATCTGGATTTTTTGTCCCCATTCTGACAAGCGGCTCTATATAATTTGCATTAAAATTCCAAACATTCAACGCAATTGCATTTGCATGAAGCACTGCCTTTTGTATTGGAGACAAAAACTTTGCCAAATAATTAATGTTTTCAAATGTTGCACAATAGATAAGAAAACAAGACGAAGTCTCACCGCCAATCTCGGCCGTAAGACGAATAAAACGACCTGCTAATTCCGTTTTGGTCTTTTTATACAGTTGCAAAAAGTCATATAGTTCATATGCAATATCACGCGAAAAATTTGCAAAACTTTGATGTTCTACTTTCTTTAATAGATTTATGTCCTCAGACGCAGACATATTCATATATTGCTCTGCAATTTTTTGATTTTTTTCAGTTAATTGCAACAGACCTAGAGCTTTCTGAATATTCTGCATATCCCTGTCTTGTGCTTGTGAACTCATTAGAATCTACCTCCCTTTTATCACAAATTTCGTTGCTATTCACGGCATGGAAGCCGCTCATAGCAACGATTCGGGACAATATTTGAAGTTTTGCTTCGCCAAAATCGCCCCTCACTTTTGAATCATATTTTTGCAAAATATACAGTACATGCGCATTCCTGACCCGTGAAAAGTAACCAAATTTCCGATAGACTAACCTACAATTCTCGTAATCTGAAGAATAATTTCACTGAAATAACGTTCACTTACCTTGTCTGGAGTGCAAGTCTCTTCTCCGTAGGAAGCGCCATGAACCACTTTTGTAAAAACTAAATCATCAATTATCACTTCCTCATTTCCATATCCAACAGAACAGCCAGAAAAGGTTAACTCGGCACCAAATTCACTATCACTGCGATAGCAGTTGTCAAAAAATCCGCCATCTAAAATTTCTCCGCGAACCCAACCCACGCTTAAAAGTTTTCCTACAAAAGCAGCACTATTGATTGCTTTTCCATAAAAACGCGTGATTTTCTCTATGCCCTTTTCCTCCTCTGTAACATAATACACAGGGCGATCTAACTGCTCAACGGGCTGTGTAATCTCATAGTCTAAGAGCTGTTCCTTCCATGCTTGAAGGAGTTCTTCTGACAGTTCAAGCGGATGCACCAGTCCGATCATACCTGTTTCTGGAAAAGTATATTCTGCTTCATCTACTGTATTAAAACTGCCATCTTCCATATAACGAAATGTATCTTTTAACTGTCCATTTTCATAGAGACCCCATATCAAACCTACAGCAAATTGATGCATAACTGGATTATTGACAAATAATTCTTTCCAAGATTGTGCCTTCCAAAAACGCGCTGTGGTAAGCACTTGATCCAACCGAAGTTTTTGGGCCGTAATCACTAATTTTAACTGCTTTTTCATCTGTTTTAATTCTTCCTGCGCCCAAGCTGCCTTTTCGGCGTCATCTTGTTTTCCAGGAGAAGGCAGTTTTTTAAGCTGTTTCTTGCTGTTATCATAGATTTCCAGTGTAAGTTGCGGAGTTAGACGAACGGTAAATGTGCGTGGTCCATAGTCTAATATTCGCTCTGCCTGCATATTTAATCCCAGATTTGGTATAATCCTGTCATCTAGTTCATCCCTGCTAATTCCAAGTGCGATTGCAGCGTCATTCAGCGCTTCTTTCGCCGCATTTTTTACCTGATTTGATTTAAATTTGCGAGCGATCTGATCCACAAGAAGGAGTGCTTGTGCACTTCCATTAAATGCAATTGCGCGCACTGCATCGGCAGCAATTGCACCTCTGGAATGTTCCGCCCAGTCTTTCAACTGTTTCTGCATCAGGGAAAGCATTTCTGCATCGCCGTGTATTGCGGCAGCATAGAGCACCCATCGTGTTTTTGCCTCCGCTCCCGCAGCAATCCAGCCACTGTACAGCGCATATATATACGCGGCAAGTTCTTGTGGGACAAGGAGTGATGTCAATATTTTTGCTTCCTGACTAATACCCAAAATATCCATATCCGCATAGGATACAAGGATTGCAAGCATATATTCCGGTGATGCCACCAAGCACTCATTTAAGATATCTTTTTCGGATTCTGACGTGCTGTTCTCCGACGCTGTATTTTGAAAATGAACTGTTGGAAAATGGATTGTTTTCACCCACTCCACTTTCCGTTTTCTGACGCCTTTATAAATTTTCGCAGCAAGTTTTTCTTCCTCTCTACAGTACAATTTTGATTGATTTTCCCCTGTGACTGCGCTCTCCAAATCACGGATAAGATCTTGAAGTCGAGCCGCCAATTTTTTATTCTTTTCTTGGGTGAATGTTTCTTTCACAAGTTCTAAATGTGCAGAATTTGTCCATTCTTCCAATACCATAATTGCAAAACTGCGCTCTTTTAGATTTTTGGATTTAAGCAATGCTAAAATGTCAGCTTCCCACTCTTGATGTTTTTCAAAAATATCTATTAATAATTTTTGTACTTGTTCTGCAGCATTTTTTATCATTCCAAACATTTGTTCTTTAAATCTATCAAGAGACTCGCACTGAGCCAAAATCTTACAGCAAATACAGTTTGAACCTTCCATATTCTGTACAAGAACTTGAGCAATACCCTCCTCCCATTGATCTTTATTTTTTTGCATTTGTTCTATTGCCGCCTCTGCATATGCTGTTAGAAACAAAAACTTTTCCTTTTTATCATTCCTGTTTTCATAGATACTGCCAAGCGCTGTCAACTGTAGACAAACGGAAATATTTTCCTTCTCAAATATTTCAAAAATGCCGGCAATTTGTTCTTTGTCATACAACAAAGAATCATTAGAATATTCAAAGCGCTCCGACGCCGGATAATGCACAAAAAATCCTATTGATCCTTTTAATAACCCTATTATTAGCACACGCCGATAAAACTGATATTCTCCAATTGATTTTAGATTGTTGACCCTTTCATAGTTTTCTTGATGCAAAAAACCGGAAAATTGTTGATCCTGCTCTTTCATCTCTGCAATCAAATTGTCCAAACTACATTTCCCTAAAAAATATTGTTTGGTAGTTTCTTTGCACTTTCCCCTATACCAGCGTAATAACTCACAAGCTAATTTTTCACAAAATATTTCCTGATATGACGCATGGATTTCGTTATAGAGTGCAGGCTGAACAGTCTGTATCAACATTGTCAGCTTTTTGTATTCCTCGGAATCTGCCTTTTGGACTGCTGCTCTGATACTATCTGGATTTTTGACTGTCATGCGCTGAATTTCTGCTTCACATTCTGCATGTGTGCAGTTTATAAGTACCCTTTCCTTCTTTCCTGCTGCGGTAGGATTCCCATACAAACACCAAATAATATAATCTTCATCTGAAATCGGCAGCATATCCTCTATCTGTTCCATAGTTTCATGAAATATCATATCCTCCACAATTGCCCGCGCAGTATCCAGCGCTTCAATATGACTTTTAAAAGAAGATCCATGTGCCAACATTAGTCGAAACAGCAATTCAAACTGTACGGAATGTCTTAGTGCCATAAAAGCACAGGCTGCGTGGAATGTAACCTGCATCCAGCCTTTTCGCTCTTGGCAAATAGACAGTACATTTTGTGGAAATGGTGTATCCTTTCCGGCTGTTTGAACATAATCTCTCATACATTGTACTTCTCTGTTTGAATACGCTTTTGCAGGTGGTGTCATAATTGGAATATCTCCAATTAAATCTACGATCAATTGATTTGTCAACTGCGGCGCTGTTCCTACCTCTGTCCAGTATAAATAGATTGCTGTCAAAAGCATTCTGGCATGATGCCTGCCATGTTCCCTTGATTTTTCTACTTTATGACAGTACTTTAGCGCTTGTAAAAGCAATTCTGGATTTTCTTTTCCCAGCAATAATAATGTCTTTGTATCCTCCACATTTTTTTCTTTATACAATTGCCAAGCGCAAACGGCTGCCCGAACAGCCATCTTCTGTTCCTCCGCGTGTTCTCCAGTGAGATAGATTAACATACTTTCTGCATCTGACAGTACCGCGTCATAATTGTCATTTGTGAGAATACGCCATGCAGTAGATCCTCCTAGTTCCACCACAAAGCGCACATAGCGTGAAAGCTCTTCTATCCGCTTGTTTTTGCGCAGCCATTTTAGATATTCTGCATATCCATTTATTGGAAATACATCCGTTAAATCCTGTTGTTGAATATCATTCAGCAATACAATATTTTCCTCATTTTCCATATCAAGATATACACGCGCAATCTTTTCATTTTTCGGTGTCAAATGCATTCTGCCAAACATTGATGAACGTAAATTTTCTTCTTTTATTTCATTCATTTCTATAACATTCCTTTCACCCTTTGTGTTTGCAATTCCAAGCTATTCATTCACAAATTGGGTAGAATATTCCTTGACAGCAGTTTCATAAAGGTTGGTTCCATCAGCATCAATTACGACAATCACTGGGAAATTTACTACTTCCAATTTGCGAATGGCCTCAGTGCCCAAATCGTCATAAGCGACAACCTCTGACGCTATAATAGATTTTGATAAAAGCGCACCTGCGCCGCCAACAGCCGCAAAATAAACTGCTTTGTTACGCACAATGGCATCTTTTACTGCGTCGCTTCGTTTCCCTTTTCCAATCATACCTTTTAAACCAAGGTCAAGCAATCTCGGTGCATATTTATCCATGCGGCTTGCCGTTGTAGGACCGGCAGAGCCAATTGGCCTGCCTTCTCTGGCAGGAGAAGGTCCCATATAATAGATAATATTGTGCGCTAAATCAATGGGCAGCAGTTGATTTTGGTCAAGTGCCTGGTCCATGCGCAGATGCGCCGCGTCGCGCGCCGTGTAGATAGTACCTGTTATATAGACGTAATCTCCTGATTTTAGGAATTTCGCATCCTCGTCTGTAAGGGGAGCTTTTATATGTTTTTCCATTTTATTTCCTTCTCCTTTTTGATAATAGACTTTAAGAAACTGTAAAAAACAACTATCCTCTACAAATTGTTTCCGTTACTTTCCTAACAGTTCTTAATATAGATAAGCCAACTGTTTATAAACATAATCCGGTTTGCTCTTGGTAAAACTATCTCTTTTTACTGTCTCGCCTAAAGGATAAAACAAGTTAAAAATATGTAACTGATAATACCACTCGCCTGTATCATAGTCTGTTTTGCGCTCATTCCAAACGATTCTCCCATATTGGCCTGGAGACAACACAAAAGCCGTTTCGTTTAATCGATCCTTTTGATAAAACGGCGAATTTATATTTTGGTAATCCTTGTTATGTCCTCTGCGAACTGGCGCTCCGCAGTGATGCACATAAGACAATTCATATTTGTCCTCTTTACCGCAAATGGATATATTTTCTATTTCAATCGTATCAACAATATCATTAAAATCATATTGAAACCGTTTTATCCATGCAATGTTTTTTTGCACTTCGCGTGCAATTCGCTTCGGCTCCCATCCCCACTGTGGAAAATATTTTTCTGCAACATAACGCTCATGTTGTATTGCATCCAAAATCAATTCTTTTTGTTGGTAAAAATGAAGATTATGAACAAATATACCATCATTCAGGCGTTTTGTATGCCATTCCGAGGTATACGAATCCCACGTACTTTGGACAAATACACCATCTTTATCCCTAAGAGGCAGTTTCTCCAAAAGGTACGCATGTGGAAAACGACGACGCACATTTTCCCCCTTTACACCACGTTCTTTTTTATCCCATTGCAGACAAATCTTTTGCGCTAAAAGCATTGAACATTCCTCCAATCTTTTATATATTCTTTTGGAATCTATTATTTTTGTTCTCTACTGTAAATCCTTAAACTGCGCATTAACAGCAATTTCCTCTAGCAATTTAACTATATCAAAATTGTGATATATTATATCATACATAAAGTATTGTATTAATAATACATTTTATTGTTAAATGGACTATCGCCAAGCGGTATATTAGAAACTTTATCAAGGTTACTTGCTGCCTTGTATCGCCATAATAATTTCATTAAACGAGATAGGTGTGTACTGGATTCGCTCTACAGAAACACAATAATGCTGACTGCTATACGTTTTTGTGATTGGCGAATTATGTACATGGCCAAATAAATTTGCATAGGGCATATTGGTGTTGACATATAGCGGTGCATGGGACAGTATCCAAAAATCCTTGATAATAATTGGATAATCATAGACTTCCACAAAACCACAATCTCGATAATACTGGTTTGACTGCACATCATGATTTCCTTTGACAAGAAATTTTCTTCCATTTAACTGGGCTAACAACACTTTCTCCTGTCCGGCTGCGCCAAAATCCCCCAAAACATAGATATCATCTCGCTGACTGACACGATTGTTCCAGTGTTTTTTCAACGCATTGTCCATCTCTGTAATATTGGCAAAGGGCCGATTTTCATACAATCGAATATTTTCTTCCCCAAAATGAGTATCCGCAATAAAATAAATCACAATACACACCTCCATAATCTCCTTTTGTGCCCCAGATAGAAGACATGAAGCCAAACCTTCTATCACTGCCTCCAGTACAAAAGAGAGAAAACTACATTTATTTCAAATTATTCGTACTGCATGACGGTTTACATGGCAACATATGTTTATAGCAACAGGAAGTCCTGCAATGTGTGTTGGGTAAGTATCAATATTGACGGCAAGCGCAGTTGTTGTGCCGCCAAGACCGCCAGGTCCAATGCCAGTACAATTGATTTTTTCTAAAAGCTCCTTTTCCATCTCCTTGATATATGGTATATCAGAGTACTGATCTACTGGTCTGGTGAGTGCCTTCTTTGCCATAAGCGCACACTTTTCAAAAGTTCCGCCAATGCCAACACCAACTACCATGGGTGGACAGGCGTTAGGACCTGCATCTTTGACTGCTGTCAAAATTGCATTTTTTACGCCTTCAATACCGTCAGCAGGCTTCAACATAAAAACACGACTCATATTCTCGCTGCCAAAACCTTTGGGAGCAACTGTAATTTTCACTTTGTCACCTGACTTTAATTCATAATGGATGACAGCAGGAGTGTTGTCTTTTGTGTTTTCGCGCACCAGCGGGTCTTTCACAACAGATTTGCGAAGATATCCTTCTATATAGCCTTGGCGAACCCCTTCATTGACAGCATCCTCCAGACTTCCACCTTCAAAATGTACCTCCTGTCCAATTTCTAAAAAAATAACTGCCATGCCTGTGTCCTGACAGATTGGAATCATCTCCTCCCTTGCTATCGCAAGGTTGTCTTGCAACTGATTTAAAATCTGTTTCCCGAGTGGGCTTTTTTCTGTGTCAGTTGCTTTTTTTAATGTATTGTCCATATCTGATGTAAGACAGTGATTGGCTTCAATACACATTTGTTTAATATTTTGTGTAAGTTCTAACACATGAATTGTTCTCATTTTCAATTTCCTTTCTGTATATTTCTTTCAAAAAAATTCTTTGCTATAGTGCTTTTCATCTACTAAGGAACTATTTTTGTGTATGGATGCGTAAATTACTAATCCAAAAAGTCACTTGCATTGTATAACATAAATGCAACTGTTTTAATGACTTGCAATTGCACAGTTAAAAAATTATGACTAAAATATAATATCTGCAAACTCCGCATTGGAAGCAACTGCCAAATTCTGTGGGGAAAGCTCTAACTGCATACCAAGTTTTCCCCCGCTCACAATTATCTTTTCAAGATTCTGAGCATTTTGATCAATGCGTGTGACATATTGTTTTTTCATGCCAATTGCAGTACATCCGCCTCTAATATAACCTGTGACAGCATTGATATCCTTAACATGAAGCATTGCAACGGATTTCTCATTGACAGATTTTGCCGCCTTTTTCATGTCAAGTTCCTCTGCAATCGGTATTACAAACACATAGTAATTCTTGCTGCTACCCTGTGTCACTAAGGTTTTGTACACTTTTTCATGCGGCAAACCAAGCATATCCGCAATCTGTATGGCATCTACAAATTCATCACACGTATAAGTATATGTTTTATATGGGATTTTTTTCGTATCTAACATGCGCATTGCGTTTGTCTTATTTATTATTTTATCGTCTTTTTGTTTTGCCATTTTTATCTCCTTCTAAAAATATATTTTTTTATCGCAGCGAAGTTCTTTATACAGTCATTTCGTTACTACTCACGGCTAAAAACCGTGAATAGTAACGATTTGGGGCAATATACAAAGTTTTGCTTCGCAAAAATCGCCCTCTCATTTCTCAATCATGTTCTTACGGAATGCGCAATACATGCGCATTGCTGACCTATGAAAAGTAACATCGTTTCCTTTAATCACACTATAACATTCTTGACATACTATGTAGGACCATTTATTATAATAGATAATTAGGATCTGTATCACTTATTTTGCTACAGCTCCATAAAAACTTTTATTACTTTTTATGGGTCAGGAATACAAAATCATTCACTCTCCTCAAAGTTCTGGCACATAAAAATTAATATTAAAAACGAAAAATAATAAAAAGGAAGAAATCTTTATGGAAAAATTACCACCAATTGAAAAAATATACGAGGCTTATTCAGCGCTTGCGGACCACCGTATTAAGATGAGCGAAAATTCCGCTGATGTACTTTCCTCCGACGGCGCAAAGTCATACAAAGTTGCATGGAAAGACAATACCTATTCCTCCACGGACAATGCAACCTACTGGCAAGGTTACGCAGGCTATCCTGTTATCGGCGTGCTAATTCTCCAATCCAAACTGACAGTGGACAACGCAATTTTTGAACACTTTTCTGGCGTGAACTGGAATAGCCTAAATAAAAAACACAAAAGAGACTACAGAGCTGCATTGTTGGAAGTGTTTGCGAAGAAACAGCTTCCACAGAATCAGATAGACGCCATTGAAGAAAAGACACAGCAAGTCTTTGAACAACTAAAAACCTTGGACTTAACAATTGTCCGCAAATTAAAATAAGAATATTCTTTTACACTAAACTAATATTCAAATCTCACGCGACTGTAATATCGCGTGAGTTTATTTTTATGCACACGGACGCGGAAAGAAAATATGCAGCGAAAGCTGCCCGTGTCCGGCGCGCGAGTAGGAAGAATTCTGTCTCATCAATATATTCATTCTGAGTGCTGACTTCCATCTGCCACAGCCATTCATAAATAAATTTGGCTTCCTGATATCTACAGTCCTCCACACAGTCCTTTGCGAGCTGGATTGCGTACAATATCTTGTCCTCAACTCCCCGATTATCGTAATACTCAACCACCCAGTCCCTATACCAATAATTCTCTGAGTAGTCCTCATATTCCTCTGTATCTAAATAAAGTTCACCGTCGTCAATCTGTTGCATCCAGATTTTTAACTGCACCATCTTCTCGTCAACAAGCTCCTGTGACATGCGCACAACTCTCGGTTTCTTTTCCTCCGTCGATTTCTTTGTTATGCACTGTTCACTCAACTTATCCAATCTTTGCAATTGCTGTTCTGTCAAAGAAGTTGACAGATTTAACATAATATCCTGCAAATTTTCCTTGGTAAGTTCTTTCAATTTATTTTTCACAAATTTAACCCTTCCTTTATACAAAGCTAGGCAAAATTTCGACGGCGATGTGGTGGCATCGTCTAGAAATTTTAACGACGCAACAGTGCGAAACAGGCGGTTCACGAATCTAACTTCTGGTCAGATGGAGTACTAGTACTCCTTTGCAACCGCACATATTTATTTTATTTCTATCACACACCACAGAAATATCTGATTCCACCACAGTGTCAACCTCTTCTGAATGATCTTGGTCCTTTTCACAGAGACAGCCATCAAATAGAGTTGGATAAACTTTGAACGGCTTTCCTCCAAAAAATTTGTAAACTGCCTAGAAAGTTCCACGCTATTTCTCTCTTTTTAATATTATTTTACAAAAAAATATATTTACAGATAAACAGCAGTGCCAACACATACATGAGCGGCGTCACTTTCTTTGCCTTCCCACAGCAGACACTTATAGCCACATAGGAGATCACACCGATTGCAATGCCCTCTGAAATGCTATATGCAAGCGGCATTGCAAGCATACACAGATATGCAGGGATTGCCTCTGACAGATCATTAAAGTCCACTTTTATAATGGAAGAAACCATTAAAAATCCAACAAAAATCAGTGCAGGTGCTGTTGCAAAACCTGGTATTGCCGTAAAGATTGGTGCAAAGAATATTGCAATCAGAAATAAAAATCCTGTCACAATGGAGGCAAGACCTGTCCTTGCGCCTGCACCGACACCTGCGGAGCTCTCAACAAATGTTGTGGTGGTTGAGGTGCCAAGTACTGCGCCTGCAGATGTAGCAATTGCATCTGCCAAAAGCGCCTGTTTAATATTGGGAAGCTTTTCGTCTTTGTCAAGCATATCCGCTTTAGTGGCAACACCCACAAGAGTTCCTATTGTATCAAACATGTCCACAAACAGGAACGCAAACAGTACAACAATAAAATTAGCAATACTTACATTGGAAAAATCACCCATAAAGCACTGTCCAAAAGTCTCTGAAATTGCAGAGAAATTTGTAATGGCAAAGGTTGGATACAGAGAATAAAATCCATTTTCCACATCCACAACATAAATGCCCAACGCCTGACAAATCATACCAAAAATCCATGTCACAATAATGCCAATCAAGATAGAGCCTTTTACATTTAACGTGTATAAAACTGCTGTCAACAATGTTCCTATAATAGCAAGCAGTGCACAGATGCCAAGTGTATGAAATTCCGATGCAAAACTCACATAAGTTGTGAGCGTTGAGTCACTATTTACAATTACATGTGCACCTTGTAACCCCACAAATGCAATGAAAAGACCGATTCCGGCACTGACTCCTTTTTTTAATCCGCTAGGAATCGCATTAAAAATCGCCTCTCTCACATTTGTCAAGGACAAGATAATAAACACAATTCCCTCTGCAAACACTGCCAAAAGTGCTACTCTCCAGTCATAACCATAACTTCCACACACTGTAAATGCGAAATATGCATTCAATCCCATACCGGGTGCCAGCGCAAACGGATAATTTGCCATGAGTGCCATTACAGCAGTCCCTATAAAAGATGCCAGACAAGTTGCCATAAGTACCGCAGTTGCATCCATTCCAGCAGCGGACAACATACTTGGGTTTACAGCTAGAATATACGCCATTGTCATAAATGTTGTAATGCCACCGATTATTTCTGTCTTGACATCTGTATGGTTCTCTTTGAGTTTAAATAATTTTTCAATCATTTGTGCCCCTCTCCTTTAAATTGTAATTTTTTGGTTGCTACTTTCTTATTTTATTCTTATTCCCTGTTGAAGTCAACAACTCGCAGCAACAACTGTTCTGTCTTTATAATAGTTCGTTACTTTTCACACCCGCGCCAGATTTGGGCATGAT
Source organism: Lachnospiraceae bacterium UBA3401 (assembly GCA_002358575.1). Classification (GTDB taxonomy): domain Bacteria; phylum Bacillota; class Clostridia; order Lachnospirales; family Lachnospiraceae; genus COE1. The sequence continues at coordinate 14,598 of DEPD01000048.1, forward strand.
GATGAAATTGAAAAAATTTTAATCCACAAAAAATCAGTGGAAAATACAGAATTGTGGACATATCATTTTATATTGTATTTTATGTGGATATTTTTTTACAAAACAACTGTATTTGCCAGTATTTCATGAATATCTGTATATTAAAAAAACTAACCCCTTTCTGGCTGTTTTTCGTCCCATCATTTTTACCAATACGCTGGGTTATCCACATTTGCATTCTCCAAATAAAAGTATTATACTTCTTTAAAAAAGAAGATGGCATATGCAGCAGCAGGGATTATATGAAAAAGCCTTAAAAGAACAGGAAGGATGCATCTAGGAAATGGAGCGGGTGATCTCACTCCTGAAAGATAAAAACAGCCTGCAGTAGCTGCTCATTGAAAAGCTGAAGGAAGAAAACAGTGTGCTGGAAAAGCACGCACAGAAATATTTGGAAACAATGCGTAAGATGTTAGAGGATATTCATCAGTAAAAGCGGGGGACTCATGCGGATAAATTTTGAATCATTTTCAGCGCTGCAGTACAGGAACAAGACCCTGTCTAGGCAGGTTGAAGAATTTAAATCTGTGGAAAAGTATATGAAGATGGAAGCGGATTATAAAAAGCTGCTGCGCTTTCACAACCAGGAAATGAAACGTATGAAACAGGAACTGGTCAAGGCGCACAGTTCCCGCCAACAATTCTCTGTGTGAAAGGCTGGTCAGAGTATATAAAAGAAAGCAGAAACAGGCAGTTACCCTGCGCAGCCTGGAAAACCTCTGTTATATCTGTGACGGCTTAAACATTGTATATCTGCTGCGTTCAAATGAAGAAAATGTATATCAGAAAATCGCAGAAATATATGGTCGTGAACGCCCTCCAAAATCAGAAGGAACAGCCGATGCTACAGCCTGACATTGTAGCGACGTATTGTTATGCCTAAATCTGGTGTGGGTGTGAAAAGTAACCAAAATTTAAGCGTCAAAGCTGGTGTTTCATGTACACAATTGACTCTTAGTTTATTATAATTTATAATAAAAATGGTATTAGTCAACATGTATATTGGGGCAATCTGAAAGTGCTTTAAATACAATAATTCTATATAACCAAAATATAGTAATCAACACAATTATTGACGAACACTATAAAAATATATGTATATGGAGAGAAAGCAGGATGAAACGAAGGTTTATTGTGATCGTATTATGTCTGTGTGCCGTTCTATTGTTAATGCCAGAGACGGCTTTGGCGACGGAGGAAGTTGCAGAACGCGAAGAACAACTGTATCAACTATTGCTGGAAGGCATCCGTGAGAAGAAAGGACTGGATGGAAAGAGTTATATTGACATTTCTGAATTGGGCATTTCCAATGAGAATGGGAGTCCAGACAGGGACATGCTCGCAACAGTTTTTTCCACGGTTCTCTTCGATCATCCCGAGCTGTATTATTTGACGGAATGTTTTGACAGAATTTCTATGAATACTCCATATGTGTTGGGAATCCGGCCAGTGTATATCAGCGCCGCAAAGGATCCTGACGCGCAGGCCCAGTTTGACGCGGCGGTTAATGCAGCTTTGGCACAGACAGAGGGACTGACAGACCCAGTAGAGCAAATACTGGCTTTATATAATTATCTGGTGCGCACTACAGCTTACAACTACAATGCGTCTTTTTTAGATGCGCCTGTTAATCTGCGTGAGACCGAACCCAAAGAAGCGTGGACCGCCTACGGAGCGCTGGTGACTGGGGATACGGTATGTAAGGGCTACGCCATGGCCTGGAAAGTACTAATGGATCGAATGGGAATCCCATGTCTCGTGATTTGTAAGGGTGACAGGAGCCATCTGTGGAATCTAGTTCAATTGGACGGAAAATGGTATCACATAGATGTTAACAGAGGGAACTATATTATTCCTGTCCTGCGGGGGCAATGTATGTACAAAGACTTTCTGGTGACAGATACGGTCATGAGCAGGCATAAGAGCTGGTTCGTTGCCGGAAAGCGTGAGGCAAGTCCGGTCTGCACGGATGAGAGATTTTCAACGGACTGGCTGTTCCGTCAGGACTACATTTTCTACCCTCTGTACCGAGACAACTCTGGGCAGTATTACTATATTAGGTATATAAATTCCAATACAGCAAAGCTGTGCCGCGGAGCACTGTCTGGAGGGGGGGAGAGGAAATTACCATACTGTTTCCATATACTGTGTTGTTAGACAGGGGCTTCCTCATATCCAGCGGAGTGGTTTGGACAGAGGACTGCCTTTACTACGTCAGCGCGGAGTTGGAATTGATGCGCTACCGCCTTTCAGATGGGGAGAATGTTTCTTTGGGCAAGATACAATTTATACCGCAGGCTACAGAGGATGGACGATATGACCAGAGCCGTGACGGGATTAGTCTGCTGTTCGATGAACACTCTGGTGTGCTTTCTGCCCAATCCCGCAATCGGGGGACTACTCTGAAAATCTGGCAGATTGCTCTGCCCCAAACGGAGTTTGAGAATGTAATTTCAATCACCGCACCAGTCTGTGCCATTCTACCACAATATATGTAGTCGTTGCATAGCCTGCTGCTTTGCGGAATTCCAGCATCTTAACGAAATTAGTTACAATTCACACCCACGCTAAACTTCATATTAATTTATGATTATTCGGTGTGAATTGCAACAATGATGCACACAAAATGCTAAAAACAAGCATTTTGGCACTGGATCCGGATGTGAAAAGTAACCGAATTTATCTTTAAGTCTGCGTTCTTGAATATCTAATTGACAGATATGATGCAAAAATGTAAAATAATAATAAAGAATTATAAAAAAATAATTTACTTAAAGGTTCTTTCACAAAGGAGTTGATTGTAATGAAAAAACTGCTGCGGGTTCTAATTACATATACGCTGATTTTGTCAGTGGCAATTCCGCTTAACGTTATGGCGGCAGATAATTCGGTCTGGATACAGGAGCGCGGAAAAGAGGAATGGCATTACACAGATGGCATGGAAACGGATCTGACCGCCAAAATTCAGGAGGACACATTATATATTCAAGGAAAAGGAGCCATTCCCAATTACGACAAGGAACATCTCGGAAACAGGCCTTGGCACAACAAACCAATCCGTTCCCTTATCATTGATGACAATGTAACCTCCATTGGAACAGAAGCCTTCTCCAACATGAATAAACTGTATCATGTCATAATGTCTGCGGGAACATTTATTGAAAGCCCCACTGCATTTTCCGGTATTGCAGAAGATTGTACCTTTGAGTTTACTGGAACCAATATTAGAAACCGAGACATTGGCAATGTACCTTATAACAGTCTCGACAGTATTGCAGCCTTTATGCAGCACTACAATGGAACATTTTATTATCGACTGGCAAATTATTATATGATTGGGTGGGTCCAAAATTCTGTCCTACCAAAAATTGATAAGCTCTCGCCAAGTGATGTACATACCAAATACAGCAATCCTAAATATCCAATTAGAGATTTAAAGAGCAATCTGGAATTTGTTTCACCAAAACCAGATTCCAGTATGCATACACATATCACAAGCAAGCAACAGGGCACAAAAGCACTGGAAATCTTCTCAATGGTACTTGGAGATGCTGTGTATGTCACGGCTTACAATATGTCCGTGTCAAGCTTTGATGGAATGATCACACAGACAGATACCCCACTCACTTATCAAATGACGATTCCTGCATTATTGCAATATCCTGGAAGACAGTTTTCTTTGATTCAATTAGGTGATGGTGTGGTAAACATTTTGACAGATGAGGATCAAAATGATACGACATTGACATTTACCACTGATTATCCTTCCACTGTCTATGCATTGATTTACAAAGATTCTAATCCTTAGGAACTGTAGTAAAATACAGAAGCATAATCTATGTATTAGATTATGAACATTGTTGGAAGCATGAGTCAGGAATGCGCAGTTTATGTGTATTCCTGACTCATCAAAAGTAACAACACTGTAATTGAACTATAAAAATTTTTTAAAAAAAGTATTGACAGTCTATAAATCCAGTGGTATAGTATTTATTGTTCAGTGAGTTATAAAATAAATCAAGTAAAAATATCTTTTGCACCGCTAGCTCAGTTGGTAGAGCACCTGACTCTTAATCAGGGTGTCCAGGGTTCGAGCCCCTGGCGGTGCACTGAAAGCACTATTTTTGAAGCAGAACGCTTTGGGGATGGTGTTTTTTACTTTACAAAATATATCATAATAAAAATCCTATAATTTATATTTGGAGTGGAGGTTTCTATGGGAAAAATTTATGGTGGAATCATTGGTGTCGCAATTGGAGATGCACTTGGGGTTCCTGTAGAATTTATAGCTCGAGAAGAAATCACAAAAGCGCCAATCACTGCCATAATCGGATACGGAACACACATGCAACCGCCTGGAACATGGTCTGATGACACAAGCCTAACGCTGGCATTATTGGACAGTATCTCACAAAAGCATGAGATTGATTACAGGGATATTATGGATAAATTTTCTGAATGGATGCTTTACAACGAATATACAGCAACTGGAAAAATCTTTGATATTGGAAACACTATTAAAAAGAGATTATATTGAGAATTTATGCACTGCATTTGAGAGTACTTTTTTCCTAGATTTTATCTTTTAAAGTTCCAACGGCAAGTAGAAAAATAAATCTCTCCTATTTGCCGCTGGAAGTTTTTATTACAATCCCTTCCCACAACAATTCTTATATTTCTTTCCACTCCCACAGGAACAGGGATCATTGCGTCCTATTTTCTTATTTTGACGTATAAACGTTCCCTCCTCTTGACTATCCCACTGAAGTTGGTCCATATTCTGACGTTTATCTGGATAAAGCTCAAAGTAATGTCCACACTGGAATTTTCGTTCTATCTTACCGTATTCCATCATACCAGCCTCTTTCATGAAGGCTCTGTTTCCTTTGCTCTCATTAAGCATTTTCCAAATATCAGTACCACATTCATAGAGATTGGGGTACTCTTTTTTCATCAATTCCAACTCTCCGCATGGTTTTGGCCAGACTTCAAGTAAACAAAGAAAAATATCGAGCTGCATAAAATTTACATACTCATCAAAGGAATCCCCTGAATAATCCATATCATCCAACAGCACAAATGCCTCTACAGTCCACTTCATTAACTGGCTGAACCGCTCATCCTCCAATAATTCATATGCTTCCTGAACATCTTCTGGTTCCTCTCCAAAATAAAAATCTGGCAGCAGACCTTGTATTTTCTCCGCAAGAAGATCAATCGCATCCCCCTCGTCAATCTCTATTACTGGCTGAATTGTTATATATAACTGCATCAATTGGTCCTCATACTCATTGATATGATTTCCAATCCGCTCTAAAAATGCACTGCATTTGCTGACTATATTATCTATAGGATATGGATTTACTGCGTAAATTAAAAACAATCCTGTATATGCTTCTAAAATCTCTGAAATCCTCTGATTGATTTTTTCAGAAGGTATAGATACAATCAACTCATTGAGAATATCGACTGCTTCATCATATCGCCTATGTGTAAAGCAGCATAGACTAAAGAGATTTAGAAAATCTGTTTCACGCCACCCTTCATTATATGTTTTGCGGAACATAGCATATGCTTTACGCGAAAAATTTCTCATATGGTACGCTTTTGCCAACTCACTTTTATAATAAAGCTTATCTGGATAACGTTTTACCAACTTTTCATAGCACTTGACTGCCTTTCCCGTCTTTCCATCCAGAAAACAACATCTTGCATACATATACAAAAAACATTCTACATCATGGTAGTATTTCATTCCCTCTTTTGCAGTTAAAGCAGCTCTCTCATAATCCTGTTCCTGCATCAACTGCTGTATCTGATCAAACATTTGCGTAGCCAGTTTATTATCTGCTGGAAATTCAAGTTGAATGTTATTTTCTGGTTTATCCTTCTCCTCTGTCAATCGTTCATAGGCCTCTCGAATCTCTTGAAAACGTTCTGGGTTTTTTTCAGGAGAGTATTTTCTTATCAACTGAAAATATGCTTTTTTAATTTCTTTCTCATCTGCATTTTCTTCAATGCCAAGAATCTCATAATCTTTTCTCATTATAATTCCCCTATATAATAATGCAATTTTTCCTCATATTCCTCAGCCCGCTGCGCATCATCAGCTAATATTGCTTTTTTTAACTGATATAGAAGATTCTCAACTTTATCTTCATCTGTGTGTTTTTTCAACCATTTTTCCACTCGCCGAATAACTGTTCTGTGTTCTCCTGCCAAATTTGAGGATTTCCACTTGCTCACATCTTCTTGCTTTTCTCTTGTGTTAAGCATGTTGATCTCAATCGTCGCTTCTTCTACTGTACTGACAATTGTGCCAGTCACGTGGAGCATACCATTTTGATTGTAGGAAAAAGACACTTCTATTGTTTCTTCTCCGGTGGCTCTTAGTGGTATTCCCTTTAAAATAAATTCACCGATACAATGATTATATTGTACACAGGAAGATTCCCCCTTGATACACTTCAATAATTGCATCTGTTTGTCCGTCCCACGAGGTATAATACCGCTGTTTCTTTGTGGTTGGTATTGTCTTATTTCTAGGAATAACCACACTCATATACTGTTCGTCATAACCACGTAACGCACGTACACCCAAGGTATACGGGTTGACATCTGTCATTACAATCTCATTGGTCTCATCAATCTGTCCTGATATAATAGCAGCTTGAATCGCAGCCCCCTATGCAACTGCAAAATCTGGGTCTACTGTCGCTTCCGGTTTCTTTCCAAAATACGCCTCAATATCCCTACACACTAATGGAACACGCGTGGAACCTCCTACCAATAAAATTTTATTAAGCTGCTGTGCAGAGATGCCACTGTCTGAGAGCACTACATTGATTGGATCATGTGTGCGTTCTACCAAATCCTGAATTAATTCCTCAAACTTAGCACGCGTTATCAGCTCATCCATCCCATACGGAACATCATTCTTCATTGTAAGCACTGGAATCTGCATTGCATATTCCTCCTGTGTGCTCAGCGCAATCTTACAGCGCAACGCTTCATCACGCACACGTGCCATCGCATAGATATCCTTAGTCAAATCAATTCCATACTGATTTTGAAATTGTTTTATTAAATATTTTATTAATCACTGGTCAAAATCTTTTCCACCTAACTTGTTATCACCGCTGCTCGCCTTTACCTCCAGCACACCCTCAAACATTTCTAAAATTGTGACATCAAATGTACCTCCACCCAAGCCATAAACTAAAACATAACTTTCTTCATCCATATGTTCCAGCCCATAACTAAGCGCTGCTGCCGTAGGTTCATTAATAATACGGTCTACAAAAAAGCCAGCAGCATTTCCGGCAGCCATCGTTTCTTGTCTCTGTAACTCGTCAAAATATGCTGGTACAGAAATCACAGCTCTCTCAACATCCATATCAAGATATTTTGCAGTATAATTTCTAACATAGGATAAAATCATTGTGGAAATGTGAACTACCCATTGTCTAAAGCCAATGGGCTTCCTGCTTCATCAACCTCGTAACCAAACTTGTTTGGTTTATCTACTATCTCCACAGGCGTTAATTCGGGCAGTCCCTGCCCTATACCGTTTCCCTTTACGCTGTTTGCCTTAG
>DEPD01000098.1 GCA_002358575.1 Lachnospiraceae bacterium UBA3401
ACATACTCAACTAGTAGGTAGACCTACCGCCCCAAATACCATGAGGATTTAGTGCATAGCGAAATCACTCTCCCACCCAATGCGCCGCCCAAAGAGTATGCAGACCGAACCACCTTATGGAACGCTGTTGAACTGTCAGAGAAAGGGCAGAAATTACAGCTTGCGAGAATGTTAAAAGCGTCACTCTCCAACGAATGGAGTTATGAACTTGCGGAGGAAGTCGTGAGGGATTACGTTCAGAGGAATTTTGTTGACAAGGGAATGTGTGCTGATTGGGCAATCCATGACAGCGAGAACGACAAAGGACAGTGCAATCTACATATCCATGTTTTACTCACAATGCGCCCTCTCACTGAAAATGGGGAATGGGGAGCAAAACAAAAGAAAATTTATGACCTTGACGAAAACGGCGAGAAGATACCAGTGATTGATAAAAAGACAGGTCAGCAGAAAGTGGATAAGCAAAACCGCAAAAAGTGGAAATGTCAGACCGTAGAAAGCACTGACTGGAACAGCCAAGAAAACGCCAAGACGTGGCGGAAAAGATTTAGCCGACACAATCAATGCCACCAATGAGAAGTTAGGGATTGCGGTACATTGGGAACACCGTTCTTTTAAGGAACAGGGAATTGACCGAGAGCCGACTATCCATATCGGGGCGGTTGCCAACGCTTTAGAGCGCAAGGGAATACAGACCGAGAGGGGTAACATCAATCGGGAAATCATAAGGCATAACATTCTGTTGGAACAGGCGAAAGAAATGCTCATGCTTGCCAAGCAGGAAGTACACAGCGCACAGTACGCAGCGTATAATACGCAGATTAAAAATACAGCGGTCAACGTGAAGAATGAAGTTATGGAGATGATTGCAAAAATTAGAGAACGTAAAGGCAGACTTGACTTGCCGATTGTCAGCGGAAAACACCTAAGAAAAATATCCGACCGTAACCGCAAATCCAATGCATCTGCATTGGATTCGCAGTCAGCCGACAATGCGGAGAAATTCATCACGACAAGGAGGATAGACAGCTTTGAGAGCTTTGCGAAATTCACAGCGGATAAAGAACAGAGATACCAACAGTTGGAAACGGTACATCTTTCAAAGGGGCAGAAACTAAACCGATTAAAGGAACTGTCAAAAATGTATGCCCTCTTTGCACCAGTTCAAGCCACCTATAAGGAAAGTCAATCTCTCAAAGGATTTGCGAAAATGAAATACGATAAGGAGCATAAGGACAGCTTATCGAAGTACCCCGAATTAAAGGAGCGTATGCAGAGCTTTTTACAGAACGGCGAGAAGATGACGCCGAAACAGTGGAAAGACGAGATTCAATCCTTGCAATCCGAGTGTAACAGTATAAGTAAAGAGCAGACCAAGACCGCCACAGAATTAGCATATGCGGAAACAATCAGCTATAACAAGAAGAATCTTGAAAGGGAGCTTCAGAACGAAAGCCGACAGCATAACAGACAACAAAGCAAGACCAAGCGGAGGGAGGAAGAAATTTAATGAAAATCCGATAGAAATATGAGTGTGATTGTGGTATTCTGTTAGAAGTACAAATCGGATTTGGAGGTATCAGCATGAAAAAAATATATTGTATTATAGCACAGTTGATATTGTTGCTATGGTTTTTTTTGGATATGACAGGATTGTGTTTTGGAAATAACTGTTTAGTTTCGAGGTCATATAAAGATGATGGTATATTTTTTCTAATTTATTTAATAGTTGTGATATTATTCATTGTTAAAGAACAAATTGGTAAATGGTTTGTAATTGTATGGCTTTCGATGTGGTTTGTGATACAGTTTATCTGCCACGAATGGTACACTATTTTTAATGATGGATTTATGGGTACATTAGAAAGAAAAATTGAGTATTTTTCAGGCACAATACAGTGGTTACAAATAGATGGTAAATATATACCCGATGTATATCATACTATATTGCATATTCTCATATTATGCGCCTTAATCAGTACCATTGTATATTCCATAAAGATTACAAATAAGAAATAGATATTCCCGTTTTGTCTAAACATCAATTACCACAATTACAACAGAATAAGTAACACAGCGTCAGAGCGTATAGAAATCAGTTTATGCGCTCTATTTTTATGTAAAGGAGCAGAGAATATGACAGAAACCAAAAAACGAGCAACAGCCCCACAGTTTCAAGCGAAAGTTGGGGAACACCACTTACACCGTCAAGGTACATTTCAGTAAAGACACTGACAAAACTTTTAAGGACAAAGTGCAAAAGCTGATTATCAATGAGTGCCTTGAAAAAAATCAGAAATAATCCACGTCAATACTTTACACCGTTTATCAGAGGATTCACTGCTCCTGGCAATGCAGAATGCAGGCACGGAGGAATTTGCGCAGATCAGGGACGTGGAGCGCACGGGGCTTGGCACGCTGGCCACACGTGCGGGCGTGATAGAAAAGCTGGTAAAGGGCGGATTTGTGGAGAGGAAAGACAGGTTGCTGGTTCCGACCATGTGCGGCATGGAACTTACAAAGGTGCTGCCGGACAGCGTAAAATCCGCAAAACTGACCGCAGAAGGGGAGGCAGCGCTGAAAGAGGTCGAGCGCGGTGAGCGGCTTCCAGAGGATTTTCTCAAAGGCATTACGGATATGGTGTGCGGGCTTGTAAAATCCTATGAAGAGATAAATGTGGGAACCGGTTCCCTGTCTGGTACTGACCGGGAGGAGATTGGAAAATGTGCGCGCTGTGGGAAGCCAGTATATGAGGGAAAGAAAAGTTTTTACTGTTTCGCCTATAAGGATGAGCCGCCATGCAATTTTGCCCTCTGGAAAGACAACCCGTATTTCAGGAGCAAGCACAAGGAGCTGACCAAGAAAACCGCCTCTGCCCTGCTGAAAAAGGGGAGGGTAAAGATGACGGGGCTTTATTCGGAGAAAAAAGGAATCCTGTATGACACAACAATCGTGCTGGACGACACTGGTGGGAAATATGTAAATTTCAAACTGGAATTTGAGCAGAAAAAGTGAGCAGGTTCACACAGGAAAAACGTAAAGGACAGATTTTTTAGGAGCTGTACAAAACAGCAGGGAGAGTTAATATGGACTTAAAACAGACATTGGCGGACGCATTATCTGAAAAGGAAAACTATCTGAAAACAGTGGAGCTTTCCACGGAACAGAACACAAACATGATCGACGAAATCCCAAATAATGAGGGTCCGCGTATCTGTCATGGGTATACCATTCTTGAAAGCGAGACTGTAGGCTGTAAGGAATATGTGATTGCAGAAAACCAGAAGGCGTCTTCGCCCTATGCGGTGTGGGTGCGCAACATGGCAGAAGATGAAAAGACCGGGCAGGAAAATTTTTTCTGGAGGCATTATTTCAGTACGCCGGGAGCGGCGAAAGAAGATTTTCAGACAAGGGCTGACAGTGAGAGGGAGCGTCTGTCTGGCAGAAGGGAATACCCGTCGCTTCTGGAAGATTTAAGGCGGCATAAGGAGGAAGCCGTACACAATATGGGCGGGGCTGTCATATCTGAAAAGGCCGGAAAAGTGAACGAAAGGTAAGCAGTGCTTGTCCATTTTTATCCTGCATGTTACAATAGCGGAAGATAATAAAAGATTTTGAGAAGGAAGATGCAGGCATGTCAAAAAAGAAAAAACTGACAAAGCAGGAAAGACGGGAGGTGCGTATATGCAAAGCACGCCAGTGGGCTGTTACTTATGAAGGGAGCCATATCATCCGCGCCTACCAAAAAAATTTAATGTGGATACCGTCTGTGCTTTAAATGACCTAGGTGAGATCGGGGCGCTGTCACCTGAGAAACTGGCAGCAATGAAACAGGCAGAGCAGGTGCGGCAGGAGAAAAAGCAGCAGCAACGGGAACAGAGAAAATACCAGGAAATACTGGACCATTACCCGGACGCGGACGACTGCTTTTACTATATTGCCGGTTATACGTCCGGTGGTGCGCCTTATGGCGTGACATGGGAGGAAATGGGCATGGAGCTGTGGGGAGGCGCATTTAATGATAAGTTTCCAGATGACAGCCTTATTTTTTAACATGTCAGCCCGGAGCAGGGAGGAAAACGGCTTCATTGTTCCGGGCTTTTTATTTTACGCACTACCGTTTCAGCCCCCTTACAATATCCGTGATGCTCGCAATTTGGCTGTCCGTCAGCGTTTTCAGGTTATCAGTGAGGGCTTCCACCGCGGCAGGGTTCTGGTTTCCGGCGTCAAAAAAGTCTTTCGGGGAGATACCGAAGTACTCGCAGATATAGAAAAATACCTGCATGGACAGGAGTGCCTTCCCGTTTTCAATCTGCTTTCACTCTGTCCAAGTGTCAGACTCATGTCCCTTGCGGACACGCCTTTTTGTATGTGCAGATGCACCAGACTCTGACGAAAAAAATCTTCCATAGCATTACACCGTCCTTTCTATATTATAGTATTCCATACGAAATCACTATTTAGGGAATTGTATTATCAAAATATATCGATATGTAGAATATAATTCTCTATAATCAGGCTTGTTATATATTTACAGTAGAGATGAAAAAGGAGGGGCAGCATGGGAATGAGAAAAATATACTGGCAGATCGCACGGGAGAATGGCGTGATAGTAAAAGAAGTGAGGGACGGGATGCAGGAGGCAGTCAACGCGGCTTACCAGAACCCGCCGAAGGATAGAGGTGTGACATCAGCCTTTCAGGAGAGGATTCCGTGCAGGGGAGAAATTCCCACACCGGAAGAGGTAATACGTTTTGCGGCTGGTGAGATTCAAAAAAAGAGGGTTAAACAGTAATTTTCTTTTTCGCAAAACCAGTACTGTTGAAAATCAGCCTTATAAAATATGCGTTGCGGATGGAAAGCGGATATTATATAATTAAGCCTATAAGAAAGGTTCGAGGAGGCAGTAGAATGAAATTTGATATAAACAAATTAAAATGGACAAGAAAACCTGCGGATTACACTGTATCCAATGATAAAATTGAAATCACAACAAATCCGCACACAGACTTATGGCAGAGGACATACTATCATTTCAGAAATGACAACGCACCTGTTTTGCAGATGGAGACAGACGAAAAATTTTTTTCTTTTACAGTGAAAACAGAATTTGAAAGTAAGTACAGATTTGACCAGTGCGGAATTGTGATGTACCTTGACAGTGAAAACTGGCTTAAAGGTTCAATTGAATATGAAAACGAAAAGTTCCAGCATCTCGGAAGTGTTGTTACAAATAATGGCTATTCGGATTGGGCAACAACAGAAATAGATGCTTCTGTAAAATCAATGTGGTATCGGTTTAGCCGCAGGGAAGATGATTACTGCATCGAGTGTTCTGAAAATGGTGTCACTTTCAGACAGATGCGTGTGTGTCATATGAGGAATGGAAGCGGAACGATCTGGTTTGGTATTTATGCCTGCAGCCCGGAAGAATCATCTTTTAAGGCTACGTTTACCAACATGGAAATAACGGAGTGTAAATGGCCCGCCCATAACGGACAACAGCCGGATTAAGGGTGTCAGACTCCTGCCTGTTGAAAGTCAGATGGGTGCGGAATAGATAACTGCATGTAAAAAAATAAGTAGTGGAACGTATTCCGAAAAAGAACATTGCAAACAGAAAGAACACAGAGGTAAAAGCCCATACGCACTAACTTTTGTATATTCATAAATTTTATGTTATAC
>DEPD01000045.1:0-9948 GCA_002358575.1 Lachnospiraceae bacterium UBA3401
GGCAACTTCTGATAAGATATATTATGCCAAGTGCATTATCAATTACTTAATTTCAGATATGAATGAGGTGGTTTTAATTGAATAATTTTAATATGAACTGGATGCTTCAGCCGCCCAATTTGTTCGGCATGATAACGCCAAACAGAAATGGAAATCAAAGAGCAGTACAGCATTCCCATGATTTTATATATGAGACAAATGCTGTTATGTCTGATTCTGATCAGTCGATGGAATCGAAACAAAATCAAGGAGGAATGGGAATTATAGCTCAAGAGGATGCATGTGGAAATCAGGCAGAAAAGGAAGTAAGAAGTGAGTGTGGAGTGATTGGACCAATAGGCCCAAGAGGGGAACGAGGAGATATTGGTCCGATGGGACCGAGAGGAGAACCAGGCCCGCCAGGAAGTCCTGGAGAACGTGGAGAAACCGGACCGCAGGGAGTTACAGGACCCCAGGGGCCACAAGGAGCTACGGGACCCCAAGGGCCAAGAGGTGAACCAGGTGCACGTGGACCAGCGGGGCCACCTGGATATCCGCAAAACAGTATTTTTGCTTCATTTTTGAGTCAAGAATTAATTGTGCCAGAGAGCGCAAGTCTTCCGCTTAAAGTACAAATATCAGACATAACTCAAAATATCGTTCTCCGCAATGACTGTTCTATCGCACTGAATGCAGGATATTATGCTATCAATTATTATCTATCTACAGTGATGAAAAAACAAGGACTTATTAAGCTCATGCCTATATTCAATGATTGTAAGCAAAGCATATACAGCGCATATGCCGAAGCAGTAAGGCGAAAGGAATTGTTGGTGTTATCAAGATATTTTATTGTCGAGATACCAGTTAATACTATATTGTTTTTTGATTGGCATTCATCGGCAGGTGTTTCTAAAATTAATTTATATTTGAGTATACAAAAATTATATCGATAATAAATCAAAAGGGGAGAGAAAACAATGGTAACAATAAGCCTTTGTATGATCGTCAAAAATGAGGAAATGCATATTGCGCGCTGTCTTGATAGCGTGGCAGAACTTGTAGATGAAATAATAATCATAGATACCGGTTCAACAGACCGGACGGTGGAAATCGTGTCAAACTATACGTCAAAGATCTTTTCATTCCAATGGAATGATGACTTTGCTAATGCTAGGAATGACTCCTTTTCCAGAGCATCTATGGACTATTGTATGTGGATGGATGCTGATGATATCTTAGAGGAGACAGAAAAGGACAAATTCTTACAGCTAAAGCAGTCACTTTCGCCAGATGTAGATATTGCAATGATGAAATATAATACTTCTTTTGATGAGGCGGGCAAGCCTTCCTTTTCTTATTTTAGGGAAAGATGGATTAGAAATTGTGAACAGTATCGCTGGAGTGGTGCGGTTCATGAAGTAATCCCACCTCAAGGCAAAATCATATATTCTGATATTGCGGTTAGTCACAAAAAACTAGGTAAAGGAGATCCCGACCGAAATTTAAAAATATATCAAAGGATAATTGCGGAAGGAAAGATTTTGGAACCACGACACCAATATTATTATGGGCGAGAGTTGTATTATCACCAGCAATATGAGGAGGCTGTTTCTGTGTTGGAGCAGTTTTTGCTTTTGCCTGAGGCATGGATTGAAAATAAAATAGAAGCATGTATTATCTGCGCTAACTGTTATTTCCAGTTAGGGCAGGAACAGTTAGCATTGACTACTCTTTTGCGCAGTATGAGTTTTGATTTGCCGAGAGCGGAGTTGTGCTGTGAGATAGGGAAATATTTTTTGGAGCGTAAAAACTTTCATAATGCAATTTATTGGTATGAAACTGCGTTGAATATACCGAAAAATGAATATGCAGGTGGATTTGTGCTGCCAGACTGTTATGACTACATTCCTTTTTTGCAGTTGTGTGTATGTTATGACAGATTGGGAGACTATCAAAAAGCAAAGGAATACAATGAGAAGGCTGGGGCATATAAACCTTATTCCAAGGCATATCTATATAATAAACAATATTTTGACAGTCTATAAGAACTTAACTGATAGAAAAAGGTTACTTTTCACAGGTCAGGAATGCGCTGAACTGCGCATTCTGTGAGAACATGATTCAGGAGTGAGGGGCGATTTTTGCGAAGCAAAACTCTGAATATCGCCCCGAATCGTTACTATGAGCGGTCCCTAGGCCGTGAATAGTAACAGAAAAAGACAAAATTCGACAAAAAGGAACATTTTTTTTGAAATTACATAAAGTAATTGTAGAAAAAAGTATTTTTGAATACTTTTTCGCAAATATACAAAAAGGATGTGATTTAGTGAATCAAGGTAATTCATGTAACTGTTGGCAAAACTCGTGTAATCCCCATTGTTGTGAACGTGGACCAGCGGGGCCTAAGGGCGATCAAGGTCCAATAGGTCCGCAAGGTGTGAAAGGGGATACTGGCTGTCCTGGTCCTAAGGGTGATAGGGGAGAACCAGGCCCAATGGGACCACAGGGTATTCCTGGCACGCCTGGTGCAAGAGGTCCTAGAGGAAATACAGGTCCAGTAGGACCTACTGGAAACACAGGACCTAGAGGATGTGCAGGCCCAAGAGGTTATGCAGGTCCGCAGGGCATTCAGGGTATTCAGGGAGTTCGTGGTGATATCGGTCCAAAAGGTGACCCTGGTTGTGAAGGTCCTAAGGGTGATATTGGTCCTCAAGGACCAGCGGGACCGATAGGACCAGTAGGACCAATTGGCCCACAGGGCGATGTTGGTCCGCAGGGACCTCGGGGAATTCCAGGTCCTACAGGTCCTACAGGCCCTACGGGCTCTATGGGCCCGCAAGGTGTGACGGGACCACAGGGCAGCCAAGGCGTACCTGGACCGATTGGAGTTCAAGGACCAAAGGGATGTCCAGGAGATGAGGGTCCAATAGGTCCGATAGGTCCGACAGGTTCAACAGGAGCAACAGGAGCGACGGGAGCAGACGGAGCAACAGGAGCGACGGGAGCAGACGGAGCAACAGGAGCGACAGGAGCAACAGGAGCTACAGGGGCGACAGGAGCAGACGGAGCCACAGGAGCAACAGGAGCGACAGGAGCAGATGGAGCAACAGGTCCCACAGGAGCAACAGGAGCTACAGGGGCGACAGGAGCAGACGGAGCCACAGGAGCAACAGGAGCGACAGGAGCAGACGGAGCGACAGGTCCCACAGGAGCAACAGGAGCGACAGGAGCAGATGGAGCGACAGGAGCAACAGGGGCAACGGGAGCAGACGGAGCAGACGGAGCAACAGGTCCCACAGGGGCGACGGGAGCAGACGGAGCAACAGGAGCGACAGGAGCAACAGGAGCGACGGGAGCAGACGGAGCGACAGGTCCCACAGGAGCAACAGGAGCGACAGGAGCAGATGGAGCGACAGGAGCAACAGGAGCAACGGGAGCAACAGGAGCGACAGGAGCAACAGGGGCGACGGGAGCAACAGGTCCCACAGGAGCGACGGGAGCAGATGGAGCGACAGGAGCAGATGGAGCGACAGGTCCAACAGGAGCTATAGGGGCGACAGGAGCGACGGGAGCAGATGGAGCGACAGGAGCAACAGGGGCAACGGGAGCAGACGGAGCAACAGGAGCAGATGGAGCGACAGGAGCAACGGGAGCAGACGGAGCAACAGGTCCAACAGGAGCGACAGGAGCAACAGGTCCAACAGGAGCGACAGGAGTGACGGGAGCAGACGGAGCAACAGGAGCGACAGGAGCAACAGGTCCAACAGGAGCGACGGGAGCAGACGGAGCAACAGGTCCCACAGGAGTAACAGGCACCGGAGCGATTATTCCATTTGCATCAGGGACTCCAATTTCTGTAACAACAATTATTGGAGGAGTTGCAGGACTTCCAGCTTTTGTTGGGTTTGGAAACAGTGTGCAAGGACTTACATTGTTAGGGTCTTCGATTGATATCACAAATGCTAGTGGAACACTTTCCAATTTTGCTTTTCAGGTTCCGCGCGCAGGTATTATTACTGCGTTCAGTGCATTTTTCAGTACAACAGCAGCGCTTTCTTTGATAGGTTCTACCGTTACAGTTAATGCGCAGATTTATCAGTCAACAACACCGAACAATGTATTTACGCCAATTACTGGAACACTGATTAACTTGACGCCATCACTTACAGGAGTGATATCTATTGGCACATTATTAAATGGTGCACTTACAGGACTCAATATTCCAGTCACAGCCCAGACACGCCTAATGTTGGTATTTTCAGCAGCGGCAAGTGGTTTGTCCTTAGTGAATACGGTCATAGGGTACGCAAGTGCTGGATTAAGTATTAATTAAGCCGTAAATAAATTGGTCATTTTATCTTGTTAATTTGCTGTCCCTCTCGTATAATAATAGTTATGCGAGGGGGACTAAGAAACTGTTAAGTTGTTAATTTGGCACAGTATAAATGTTCATCTGTGAAGAAAATTGTGGGCGTAGGTGGCAAAGGCATAAAGATTTGACAAATATAAAGCAATAAAATAAAATTTTTAAAAATAATGAAAGGATTACAGTCAGGCATGCGTATTACCTATGAAACAGAAAAAATTGAATGTATGCGTGAAATCTCAGAAAGAATTTTTGTGCGTGCATTCCGAAAATGGAGGTATAAACATGCGAAAAAATGTAATTAAACTAGCAGCAGTGATAGCTTTGGCGGCAGTTATTGCAGGAAGTTCATCAAGTGTGGCGTTTGCACATCACGGGAGAACATACAGGGTAGTGACGCATAATCCTACACCAGTATATTATGCGGATGGAAGTTGTGATGTGGATGGTGTATGCACTCTTGGCGTAGACTGTGATGGGACAGTACATCATACAGAGACATATTATTATAGTGGGACAAGCCATCATAGTAGACATCATCATTAGTGCTTATTGACATATTTACACAGCATATTTTTGAGGGTGTGTAACGAAATCAAAGGGGCTGTTAGGAAATGTGGTTTACCAGTCATAGATTGAGCGATTGGTATGCTTTTCCGGCAGCCTATTTGTATGAAAAGCGGATTGATAGTCGGCAGAGGG
The DNA here is from genome assembly GCA_002358575.1 of Lachnospiraceae bacterium UBA3401. Classification (GTDB taxonomy): domain Bacteria; phylum Bacillota; class Clostridia; order Lachnospirales; family Lachnospiraceae; genus COE1. The sequence goes on from DEPD01000045.1 coordinate 5,051, forward strand.
GGAAGACTTTTGAAAAGTACAGAGGATGTGAACCGTGTCATGGAAGCCTATGCGGATATGGTGCGAAGGATATGTTTTGTACATCTAAAGAACAAGCATGACACAGAGGATGTATTTCAAATTGTATATATGAAATATTTGCTATATGAAGGTTCCTTTGAGAGCAGTGAGCATGAGAAGGCTTGGTTTGCGCGCGTGACTATCAATGCCTGCACTGATTGGCTCCGCGCTCTGTCACGCAGAAAATGGGTTTCACTTGATGTACTTGCGGAGGAGAGTGTAGTGTTAGACAATCCATCAAAAGAGGTTTTGGAGGCTGTTTTAAAACTTCCAGAAAAATATCGCGACGTAATTTATCTGTTTTATTATGAGGGGTACTCAGCAGTGCAGATTGCAAAGATACTGGGCAAAAAGGAGAACACAATCTATACATGGCTTTCCAGAGCAAAAGATATCTTGCGGGAAAAATTGGGAGGTGAATGGTCATGAGTGGTACGCAAAATTTAATTCAGAAAAGTATGGAGAACATACAGGCGACAGAGGAGATGAAACAGAATACCCTGCGTTATTTGGAAGCACAGCAAATGAAGCGAAACCACAGTATTTTTCAGCGCAGCTCCCATATTGCGCTGCGATATGCCATGGCTGTTCTCTGTATCTGTTTGCTGGTGGGAGTGGGTGGATACTCTATATATCACAAACCTGTATCGTACATTAGCATTGATGTGAATCCTTCCATTGAGCTTGCTATCAACCGTTTTGACAAGGTGGTGTCCGCAAAGGGATACAATACAGACGGGCAGGATATTTTGCAGCATGTGTCGCTAAAAAATATTTCTTATATGCAAGCGATTGAGCGGTTGGTGCAAGACGCTTATTACAGCCGTTTTTTAAACAAGGATTCGCCGTTGGTTTTCACAGTTATTTCTGATCATTCAGATGTAATGTTAGAACAGATTCACGCAGATAATCGTTTTCAGGCGTATAAGGTGGTGACATACAGCAGTGATACAGCTTGTATGAAGGAAGCGCATCAGCATGAAATGTCGTTTGGCAAATATCGTGCTTTCTTGGAATTGTCGCAATATGACACAGAAATTACTGTGGAGGACTGTCATGGACTGTCAATAGGGGAAATCCAGAACCGGATTCGGACTTGTCAGGGGCATCATAGAAAAAATGCAACAGGGGAGAATTCGACAAATGGGTATCAAAACACACATTCTCAATTGCACAGGCACCATTGAAAATATCAATTATGAGCATGGCGGCTGTCATGTTCTATATTTTTGTGGTAAATGGAAATTAAAGGTGATATAATCAGAGAGGTAAACAAAAGGAGGATGTGAAAGATGATGTATACAAGCGTTAAGCTAGTGAAAATTGAGTCGGATGAGATTCAGGAACTGATTTGTAGAACACAGGACCTAACGCGAGGGGGCTATGACTTGTATGATCAGAATTACAAGGTCTTGGTATCTCTCCTCAAACGACTGTTAAGGCTTACGAGGCAGGAGAAAGAGTGGCATTTGTATTTCTATACTTTATATGAACTAATGTATTTATACGCGCGCAATAACAATTATGCAGAGATTGTAAAGTATGCAGAACTTTACTACAAAGACAGTGCGTTGTATATGGACAGGGAACTGCCAAACTATCCAGACACAAACATGGCATATATTAATGTCTGGACTTACGATAAGATTTTTGAAGCCTATTATGAGTATTATCAGATTGATGATGCCAAGATGGAGGCATTTATGAAACGATATGAGGAGGCAGCGCTCAAATATGGCAAGACATACCTGTATTATAAAAACGAAATTTCACTGAGTATTTTGTACCTTGACAGAGACAGGATGGAGCGGGCGGTACGGAATTTTCTCTTTTATGAAAAAGAGATGGAAAGCTGTTATGTCTGTGGACATCTGCCCTATTTACGCCATTTTTTACTGGTTGGACAGGAGCAGCGGGCAGAGGAGCTTATGTTGGATTATATTCATAAAAATATTCCTCAAAAACATGTGTGGTGTTATAAGTACTGCCAGAATGCGGAGCCGGACTCCATGTATCTGGATATGATAGGACTCTGCGTGGACAGTGGAAATGTGGAGAAATTTCAGTATTTTTATGAAAAATATTGGATGAAGCTGCCGCTGGAGACCCGGCTAAATGATGAAGCATGCTCCTTTCAAAGACTGCTTGCTGCATACGATGGCTGTTTTGATAAACTGGACAAAGGTATAGAACAGGCTGCCGAGGATATTCGTGAGGAGAACGACGACACGACAGTGCATAATATGAATACATTCCTGGAGTGGTGGTGTTATTTTATATTGCTTGATCGAAATGGTGTTCATAAGGTCTCTGTAAAATTTCCAGAGTTGGAGACCGATGCACAAGGGCAGGTGTCTACGCTGGCAGTCAGTGATTACATGCAGGCAAAAGCCGATTTGCACGGGAATAGATTTGCACAGGCAAGGGCGCAGTTTGATTATCGTTTTGCAAAGGAATCTTATCGGAAATGTTTTTTGCAGGAAAATGATGGCAGTAGAATGAAATCGTGGTAGTATATGAGGTGGGTGAAATGGAATTAAAATGGAAAACCTGTCTGCGGGCAGGTATTACAGTAGCGCTGTTATTTTTGTTAATGCATTACTGGTCTGCTTTTACTGGGATGGCAAATGTTGCGCTTGGCGCGGCAAAGCCATTGTTTTGGGGGTGCGCTATCGCGTATGTTGTCAATATTCCAATGAACTTTTTGGAGCACTATGTAGAACCAAAATGTAAAAAGGAAGCTGCAAAGAAAATGTGCCGTCCAGTTTGTATGATTTTTGCGCTTTTGTGTATTTTTTTGATTGCAGTATTGATTGTTCAAATGATTGTGCCGGAACTGATTGGGTGTCTGCAAATCCTATTGGAAGAACTACCAGGCGTTTTGGATAGTATCACCATTTGGATGGAGGACAACCTGCAAATAAGCGCGCTATTGTCCGGTGAGAGCAGTTTATTTCAGGGCAGTGAGACAGATTGGCAGGAAACCTTTACAAAAGTTATCAATATTCTAATCAATGGTCTTGGCGGCGTGATGGGTGCGGCTACAAGCATTATTTCTTCTGTATTTTCAACGGTTGTTACCTTGACGGTGGGACTGGTATTTGCTATTTATTTATTGCTTGGTAAGGAAAGATTGGGTGGACAGTTTCGCAGATTGTTTGTCCGGTATCTGCCAGAGCAAGCGACAAAAAAGTTTTACTATGTCATGCGTGTTTTAAATCAGTCGTTTCATAGTTTTATTGTGGGACAGTGCACAGAGGCAGTGATTTTAGGGCTGCTCTGCATGGGTGGTATGCTGTTGCTGCGGCTGCCATATGCAGCGATGATTGGCTGTCTGGTTGGATTTACGGCGCTGATTCCGATTGCTGGTGCGTATATTGGCGCGGTGGTCGGTGCGTTTATGATTTTTACTGTCTCTCCAGTGAAAGCAGTTATCTTTATTGTGTTTTTGGTGGCGCTACAGCAGTTGGAGGGCAATCTGATTTATCCGCGCGTGGTTGGTTCGTCAATTGGCTTGCCCGGTGTGTGGGTGCTCGCCGCCGTGACTGTGGGAGGCGGTGTGCTTGGAATTGGTGGTATGCTGTTGGGAGTTCCAATAGCAGCAGCAATCTATCAGCTTTTTAAAAATGAATTGAATCATAATACTTAATTTAAAATAAATTGTGCATAGAGCGTATAGTTGTTAAAATCACCGCTTTTTCTATAATCCATAATCTCTTTTTTGATTCTGTAATTGCCAGGGACCAGTGTTCCGTACAGCCAGGTCCAGTCAAGTTCCTGTGTGACAGTATCTTTGTTGGGTATGTTGTAGGCAACGTCGTGAAACCCATAATTACCGTCTACAACAACAGGAATTTCTTCCCAGCGATTGTTTTTCAAAACTTCAAGCGCAAAGGCATCTCCGTAGTTTAGTTCACCGGTTGGCGCTTCTTCGTCATACTGGTGAAACACTAGGGTTGCGCCAGCTGGGGATATTTTTTTCAGTGTGAAATAAAGTCCGATTTTGTCCGCTTCTGATTCGGCGCTGTAAATGTACGCGCCACCTTCTTTCACAGAAGTATCAAATGTCAGTGTGTTTAGAATTTCTAATACTTGTTCCGAATAATTTTCCCACCAATTTTCTACTGCATAGGTAAGTGCGACAACCCCAGTATAATCGTCTCTAAATGTAATAAAATCCCAATAATTATGGTTGTCATACGTGCCAATATTGGCTGGTTTTCCGGCAATGGTCCGTGTTTCCTCGGCAAGTCCTGTCCCACAGACACCAAAATCATCAATATAGGCGAGAGTGATATATCCTTCAGTGATATTTTCTGGAAAAAATTGAATGCCATATAATCCATAGGATAATTTTTCACTGTCCATAGGATAGATTTCATAGCACCATCCAGTAGGAATAGAGAGCGAGAGCTTGCCATAGGGACCTCCTTGTTCGATTTTTGTTGCTATTGTGGAAGGAGAGGTGGTCTCTGACTCGAAACTTTCTTGTTCGCTGGGATAGGTGGATATTGTGGTGATATCTTCGTGCTGTTCTGTGCTTTTTTCAGTTGGATTTTGTGAGGCGGTATTTGCACAGCCATTGAACAACAGGCTGGCAGTAAGCAGCAGTATCGTAACATTCTTTTTCATATAAATTCATTCCTTTCTGAGATTGTATTTGGATTATACTATAAGAAGCAAGGACAGCTTCTTATAGTCAGATGCACGGCGCAAAGAGCAGCGCCTTTTATCAGAAATAAAGGACAACTTCTGATAAGTTATATTATGATAGAGGGAAAAAATTACAGAAGGTTGCAGTTCGCTACAATTTAGCATTAGGACTTTGCATTTACTGC
>DEPD01000045.1:10373-48890 GCA_002358575.1 Lachnospiraceae bacterium UBA3401
CGAAGGCTGAACTGTTACTGCGGTTTCTTAGTATTATGTTTGTTATATTGATTCCTTATGAGAAGTATGGTAGTATAAAAATAAGAAATCAAAGGTGCCACATAGACTTCGAGAGGCTATACTACAAAATGGAGGGACAAATGAACGAAAAATTTTTTGACCTTGCAAGAGAAAAACAGGATCGTATGATTAATGGTGCGATAGAAGTATTTGCAAAAAATGGATATAAACATGCCAGTACGGATGACATGGTTAAGGCAGTCGGAGTTAGCAAAGGACTCTGGTTTCATTATTTTGGCTCCAAGGAGGGCATCTATATTTTTGTGTATGATTATTGTGTCAAATATATGTTACTGGAACTTTCTACAATTGTGAATGACGGGGAGAAGGATTATTTTGAGCTGATGAAGCAGATTGCTAAGACAAAGGCGAAAGTAGGACGGAATTATCCATATCTTACCATCTTTTTGGAGGAGGCAGCACGCGAGTCACAGCAGGAAATCGTTGCAAAGACTGCGCAATCCAGACAGCGCTATGAGGAGCGGATGAACGACTATCTCAGTTCCGCAGAGATTGAGATTGTTTCTGACAAGGCGAAGCGAGACCGTATCAAAAAGATGTTAGATTATACAATCAGCGGTATTATACGGGAAAAGACTGCGGAAGCGGCAGGATCAGAAGGGATATTCAGGGAGATCAAGGCATATATTGAACTGGTGAGAGATATGACACTTGAACTCGCCTGAACGTTTGTTTATTTTTTCTGTTGATAGATGGGGGCGGCGGGATATCCGCCCTTTAATTTCTGCATACCGCGCTGTATCGCATCTTTGGAGTTTTTCCAGTCGGCGTCTGCATTTCGGTAATCAAATTTTTCGACCATCCAACTGACATCTTCTTCAAGCCGATTTAGATTTTGCTCCATCAAAGGGAAAATGATTGCAAAAAAGTCATCACACTGTTTTTGGTTTAGTTTTTCCACAGCACTTTGACACAAATCACCGAAATGAACAAGGCAGAATCCCTTGCTGTTTTCTAGTTTTTTCACAAAATCAGCCTCTTTTTTGTACATGTAAAAAAAGGTGTCGAGATAGCGCGCATAGGTATCTTCATATTGACGGCAGATATAACAGGAGCGCTGCTTTTCATACACCCATGCAGTTATGGTGTTGTTGAGTTCCTTGGAACGTTTTAAGCGGTCCATAAAAGAAAGCTTTGCAGGTTTAAATTTTTTGATTTCTCCAGAAAACTCTTCATTTATTTTTTTAAAATGGGTCTTTAGAATCCATGCGTTTCCAAGAGTGTTTCCGTATTGAAACATTTTTAGAAAATGGTAGCGGCAGAAGCCTTCCTTATCTGTCAAGTCTCGAATATCACTCTCCATGTAGGAGGAACCTGAGCCAAGTGTGAAGTCGAGTAGGTCCTGCTCAAGTTTTTGTTCGATATAGCAGAAAGGGCATTCGTCATTTGCAGCAAAGGCATCATTTAAGGGAATGGTATAAAGTTGTTCTTTCATTTTATGTTCTCCTTTATCAATAATTTTCCTTGGTAAAAACTGTGTGAGGAAAGATATATTCAATGGTTCTATGTACAGTTTAACATATCCTAAAAAGCAGTGCTATAGTTTGAAAAGATTTTTGTTACTTTTCACGGGCAGGAATGCGCATATACTGCGCATTCCGTGAGAACATGATTCAGAAATGAGGGGCGATTTTTGCGAAGCAAAACTTTGTATATCGCCCCAAATTGTTACTATGAACGGCTTTCATGTTGTGAATAGTAACAGATTTTTGGGAAATTAGAGCAAAAAATTAAAAAAAGATATGTAATTGACAAAAAATATGATAAAATTAAGTATAACTTTTCGGTGGTACTTTTAACATAACATTATTTCGGATAGGAACATTTTGCAGTCCTATAGATCCTAAATATCTTCGTCTTGGCTTAGGACAGCATAATACGGAATTTTAAATAGGAGGTAGAATTATGAGTAAGTTTATGGTAGCAGGGTTTGTACAGATGGAAACAATTGTAAAGGTTGAGGCGCTGCCAGTACCCTATAAGCAGTTTGAGAGTATACCAGATTTGGTGAATACTGGTATGGGAGGAGCAGGGTTTAACGAGGCGATGGCACTTCGTTGGCTTGGAAATGAAGTTGATTTTATGAGCATGGTGGCTCGGTCAATGTCAAAAAGTCAGATTGATGCTTTTCTCAAGACAAATGATGTGAATATGAGTACAGATTATGTGCTGCCAATGTTAGACGGTATGCCTACGTCGGTAGTGCTCTACTATAAGGGAAAAAAGCAGACTTTTGAGGACGTGAAGGACAGTCGCCATGTAGATTATGACTTTAATTTGCTTGAACGGCAGATTCAGGATAAGGATATGGTGCTAATTTCCAACTGTAATTTCTGTCGACCGATTATTGGTCTTGCAAAAAAGTATCACAAACCATTGGCTTTAAATGTACGTAGCATGAGAGCCGAAAAGATTGCCAATAAGGAGGACTTTTTGGCTGCAGCAGATATTCTCTATATCAGTGATGATGACTTGGAATATGATCACTATGACTGTGTTCGGGAATGCAAAGAAAAGTATGACCCAGAGATTATCATTATGGGAATCGGAGACCACGGCGTGATTCTTTACACAAAAAAAGACAACAGTTTTCTGGAGTATAAACCAGTGAAAACCAATGAGATAGTAAATACTGTCGGTGCCGGAAATGCATTGTTTTCTTCATTTTTGCACTATTATACAAAGACGAAAGATGCCAAGGATGCGATTAAAAATGCACTGTTGTTTGCTTCTTATAAGATAGGTTTTGTGGGAACTTCCAATGGATTTATGACAGAAGAACAGATCGAGCAGTGGAAAAAATTGATTTGGATGTAAAAAATGAGTAGGGAAGAGGAAGCTTCCCTATTCATTTAGTTTGATTCTATATAGAGGTATCTTAAAAAGGCAATGGCATTGTCAAGGCTGTTGGAGTTGATAACGAAGCTTAAAATAGGCTCCTTATTTACATAATAGTAATATTGATTTAGTTTTGGCGCGTCTGTCACATAGATTCCTGCGGGAATTATTTCCTCGTTTTCGCCAGATTTGGTATAGTATATTTTGTCCTCAAACAAAGCAAGAAGGTCATCAGGAAGGATTTCGGTGATATCATGAATACATTCTCCTTTTGAAAAATAGTCAATTGTATTTGTGTCTCCTATAATTACATCCAGTTCACCAGTTGATATGACAGCCATTGACTTTTGAATTGCCATGTAGGTATCCGGACCAGTAGCTTCTGGGTCATAGTTCATAGTCGCGTCAATATAGGCATTATGTTTTTTTGTGTCAATATTTTGATATGCTACAAAACCATCAATTAATTCTGTGCTGGAGGAATCCCCAGTATCATTGAAGAAAAATGCTGCAAATGCAGAGTCGCTAGGGGCTGTGAGCATAGAGTATAGGAGATGTCCCACAAAGATTGCAACGATCACCCCAATGATAGTTGTTTTTAGATAATATTCTTTAAAGTATGCAAGTTTGTCCTGAAATGGCGCGTCTTTTAGCTTGGCATTCTGTTCTCGAATTTCATCATACATTGATTTGTTTTGATCACGATTTTTGTTGTAAACTTCCATAGTCATACCTCCGTGTTTTTTTAGAAAACTGTCATTGCACAGCTTCCAAATATTTACATGCTGCATCACCTTATACTGAGTGGTCAGTCTTTTTGAACATCAGTATACAGAAAGCAAATGGCGAAATTTATAAAAAATATGATATATGTAAATACTGGCAGATGTCAATCAAGATACTATAAATTTTTTCTAAACCTTGCATATTACATTGAATTGTTCTATGATATAAGGTATCATTAAAAGATATATTAGAATTATAGTAAATGCAAATAGAAGTTGTGTTTGCCATAATTATCAAGATTAAGGAAGGTATTACATTATGAACGAAAGCTACAAGGAACTGTTGGTGAAAAAGGACAGAGGCACAAAGGAGGTACTAATTAGAGTCGCATGTGTGATTCCGACAATTTTGGCCGGACTTTTGATGCTCGCTACCGTAAATATTATTTTTTTTATTGCTGTAATTGCACTTGGGGTATTTGACTATTTTATATTCCAGTGGACGGATATTGAGTTTGAGTATTTGTATCTGGACAAGGAAATTTCAGTGGACAAGATTATGGCAAAGACAAGACGTAAGAAACTATTAACAATTGATGTGAACAAGATTGAGATTATGGCGCCAGAAAAATCCCATCAATTGGATTCTTACAGGAACCGACAAACGAAAGTGACTGATTTAAGTGCAGGTCATGACTTGCCTGACCAGAAGCTCTATTGGGTATTTTATGAGGGAAATCAAAGATTTTTGATGAACCTGACAGAGGACTTTGCAAAGACAATCAAAGGGGTTGCGCCAAGAAAGGTTTTTATGGATTAATGCTTGACAAGCTGCGCCTGCTTTAGTATAATTGTAAAAATATTTTTAAAACTGTAGCAGCGTAAATCTTACTGCATGTGCGTCGGCACATGCGATTTTCACAGGAGGAAGAAAGATGGGGCAGATAATCGGCGAAGGCATTACTTTTGATGATGTTCTCTTAGTACCAAGCTATTCACAGGTGATTCCCAATGAGGTTGATTTGACGACATGGCTGACCAAGAAGATTAAGCTGAACATTCCTATGATGAGTGCAGGAATGGACACCGTTACGGAACACAGAATGGCGATTGCTATGGCCAGACAAGGCGGCATTGGTATTATCCACAAAAATATGTCTATAGAAGCGCAGGCGGAGGAAGTGGACAAGGTAAAACGTTCTGAAAACGGCGTGATTACAGACCCGTTTTCCTTGACTCCAGAACATACAATTGGAGATGCAGATGCCTTGATGGCAAAGTTTCGCATTTCTGGTGTACCAATCACAGAAGGCAGAAAGCTTGTCGGCATTATTACAAACCGTGATTTGAAATTCGAGACAGATTATTCCAAGAAAATTAAAGAATCCATGACTTCAGAGGGATTGATTACAGCGAAGGAAGGGATTACGCTTGAGGAGGCCAAGCAAGTACTTGCCGACGCGAGAAAAGAAAAGCTTCCGATTGTAGATGATCATTTTAATCTCAAGGGACTTATCACAATTAAAGATATAGAAAAGACAATCAAATATCCACTTGCAGCGAAGGATGAACAGGGAAGACTGCTGTGCGGAGCGGGTGTTGGTATCACAGCAAATGTGCTTGAGCGCGTGGAAGCGCTTGTCGCGTCAAAGGTGGATGTGATTGTGCTCGACAGTGCACATGGCCATTCAGAAAATGTACTGCGGTGTCTGAGAATGATTAAGGAGAGCTATCCAGAGTTACAAGTGATTGCTGGGAATGTTGCGACAGGAGACGGTGCAAGGGCGCTGATTGAGGCTGGAGCAGACGCGGTCAAAGTCGGGATTGGACCGGGATCTATCTGCACAACACGTATTGTCGCAGGGATTGGTGTACCTCAGATTACAGCGATTATGGATTCCTATACAGTTGCGAAAGAATATGGTATTCCAATTATTGCGGACGGTGGTATTAAGTATTCTGGGGATATGACCAAGGCGATTGCTGCGGGCGGCAATGTTTGTATGATGGGAAGTATTTTTGCTGGATGTGAAGAAAGTCCAGGCACTTTTGAACTGTTCCAGGGAAGAAAATATAAAGTGTATAGAGGTATGGGATCTATCGCTGCAATGGAGAACGGAAGCAAAGACCGTTACTTCCAGTCAGATGCCAAGAAGCTTGTTCCAGAAGGAGTGGAGGGCCGCGTTGCATACAAGGGAAATGTGGAGGATACGGTATTTCAACTGATGGGAGGCTTGCGATCTGGCATGGGCTACTGTGGTACAAGAACAATCGAAGAGTTGAAGACGAATGGCAAATTTGTAAAGATTTCTGCTGCGGCGCTCAGGGAGAGTCATCCGCATGATATTCATATTACAAAAGAGGCACCAAACTACAGTGTCGAAGAATAATTTCGCAATGAACGCTGTCACGAGGGTGACAGCGTTTCCTTTTATGCGCACGCCGATGCAGAGGAAATATGCCATTGTATGGCGCGTCGGCGGCGCACGGGTTACGCGAGTAGGGGAATAATCTACACCAGAAAGGGTTTTAGCTCAGGATGCTTTACGAAAAATATCATCTTTTTAATGATGGAATTGAGATTATGATTCCATCGGATATAGAGCGGTCAGAATCATTTCTGCCATCGCGTAATAGTTGGCTGTCAAAGGATAAGAGGACAGTCATCAATATTGTGCAGGGAGGGGATGACCTGACATGCGAAAATTTAGATGGCAGACTCAATGAATATTATAGGCGGTTTTGCAAGGAAGTGAATCAGTTTGTTTGCAAGCAAATTTCTAAGCGGACCATTAATAGAAAGATATTTGGAGAATTGCAATACTTATCACATGTAACAGGATATTGTTTCTATAATATTTTTTTGCTGGGCAGTTATAAAAGTCAAGAATTGATTGTGACAATTCAGTGTATGGAGAGTAAGAGAAAAGAATATCTACATATTTTTGAGTATATAATAGATTCAATTCGGATATTGAAAAAACAAGAGGAAGATATGATTTAAAGAAAGGATAGGGGAATGAAATGAAAGACACGATAGAGATCAGATGGCATGGACGCGGTGGACAGGGTGCTAAGACGGCCGCACTTCTGCTGGCGGATGTGGCATTTAAGACAGGAAAGTATGTGCAGGGATTTCCAGAATATGGTCCTGAGCGAATGGGAGCGCCAATAACGGCGTACAATCGCATTAGCAGCAAGCCAATTACAGTGCATTCCAATATCTATGATCCAGATTATGTGGTGGTGGTGGATGAGAGCTTGCTAGACAGTATTGATGTGACAAAAGGTTTAAATCCCGAAGGGGCTGTCATTGTCAACTCCACGCGCAGCAAAGAGGAGATTGAGGAACATCTGCACGGATATACAGGTGCAGTGTATACTGTGAACGCGAAAGAGATTTCAATAAAAGCGCTTGGAAAGAACTATCCAAATTCACCGATGCTGGCAGCGACAGTGGCTGTCTCAAAAGTAATGGAGCGCGAGGAGTTTCTCACGGAGATGAAAGCGTCTTTTCGGCATAAATTTGCCAAAAAGCCGGAGGTGATTGATGGCAATATGATGGCACTTGAACTTGCGTTTGAGTATGCGGATAAAAACAGAGCGCAGTGACAGGTTTCTGTATAGAAAGATAGGAGAAAAAGAATATGGCAAGGGAAAAAATACAAGACAGAATTAATGAGCAAAGTCCGTGGCAGCATATTACAGAGGGGAATAAAATTTTTGAGGCGGCCACTTCAAAGGATTTTTGCACAGGGGAGTGGAGGACAACAACGCCCACCTGGGAGTCTGAAAAGTGTAAACAATGTCTTTTGTGCACACCAGTATGTCCAGATTCGTCGATTCCAGTCATAGCTGGGAAGCGTGCAGAATTTGACTATGAGCATTGTAAAGGATGCGGCATTTGCGCAAAGGTATGTCCATTTGGCGCAATCAGTATGAGGGAGGGGAAATAAATGGCAATCAGAGAACGATTATCAGGTAATGAGGCGGTGGCATATGCTATCAAACAGGTAAATCCAGATGTCATGCCTGCCTTCCCAATCACACCGTCAACAGAAATTCCGCAGTATGTGGCAAATTATATTGCAAACGGCGAGATTGATACAGAATTTATTCATGTTGAGAGTGAGCACAGTGCCATGAGTGCTACGATTGGCGCATCGGCAGCAGGTGCAAGAGCAATCACAGCGACTTCTTCGTGCGGCATGGCACTAATGTGGGAGGAACTTTATGTAGCGGCATCAAACAGGCTTCCAATTGTGCTTGCATTGGTCAACAGAGCGCTGTCTGGACCGATCAATATCAATGCAGATCACTCGGATAGTATGGGGGCAAGGGATTCTGGCTGGATACAGATTTATGCCGAGTCCAATCAGGAAGTTTACGATAATTTTATTCAGGCATTTCCAATTGCGGAGGACAAGCGGGTTCATTTGCCAGTTATGGTATGTCAAGATGGATTTATCACAAGTCATGGTGTGGAGAATATCTTGTTGACGGAGGATGCTGCGGTAAAGAAGTTTGTTGGAGCGTATGAACCAGAGCACTATCTTTTGAATCCGTCAGAGAAAATGGCAATCGGTCCTTATGCGGTTTCTAATTATTATATGGAGACAAAGCGCGCGCAGCGACAGGCAATGATAAATGCGCGGGAAGTTATTTTGGAGGTAGCAGCCAGATTTGAGAAGATGACAGGCCGCAAGTATGGCTTTTTTGAGGAATATCAGATGGAGGATGCCGAATATGCAGTTGTGATTATTGGTTCTGCGGCGGGAACTTGCAAGGCGGCAATAGATGAGATTAGAAGCACAACAGGCAAAAAGGTTGGTTTGATAAAGATTCGCGTGTTTCGACCATTTCCAGAGGAGGAGCTAGCAAAGGCACTTTCTAAGACAAAAGCAGTGGCAATAATGGACCGTAGTGAAATGTTTGCGGCGACAAGTGGACCACTCGGCGCAGAAGTGCGTGCGGCGTTGTATCAAGCACATATAACTGTGGAAGTGGTAAATTATTTCTATGGCCTTGGTGGTAGAGATATCACCGTCTCTGATTTTAAAACAGCCTATCGAAATCTGGAAACGATTGCAGAGACACATACAGTGACAGATATGTATGAATACATAGGCCTACGCAGAGAACAGACGGAGGAGGTTTAGGAGAGCATGGAGAAGACAACATATAATTTTAAAGAAGTTATGAGTAAACCGGAACGTCTTGCCCCAGGACATAGAATGTGTGCAGGTTGCGGCGGTACAATTACGGTGCGTACAGTGTTGCGAGCACTTGAGGAGGGGGATAAGGCAGTCATTGGAAATGCCACAGGATGCCTTGAAGTATCTTCTTTCATGTATCCATACACTGCTTATGAGGACAGCTATATACACAATGCGTTTGAGAATGCGGGGGCGACACTTTCTGGAGTGGAAACGGCATATCATGTGTTGAAGAAAAAAGGAAGGATTCAGGAGAACTTTAAGTTTATTACGTTTGGTGGTGATGGGGGCACTTATGATATTGGGTTTCAGTCTTTGTCTGGTGCCATGGAGCGCGGACATGATATGGTCTATGTGTGTTATGATAATGGCGCTTATATGAATACGGGAACACAGCGTTCCTCTGCGACACCACAGTATGCGGATACGACCACAACGCCAGCAGGAAAAGTATCTGCGGGAAAGGTACAAGTTAGAAAAGACCTTGCAGCAATCATGGCAGAACACCATATTCCCTATGTAGGGCAGAGTACATTCACATCAAATTTTAAGGATTTGTATACAAAAGCACAAAAGGCAATCTATACGCCAGGGGCTGCTTTTTTGAATGTCATGTCACCTTGCCCAAGAGGCTGGGGATATGAGCCAAGTGAGATAATGCGTGTTTGTCAGTTGGCAATGGATACATGCTATTGGCCCATGTTTGAAGTGATAGAAGGAAAATGGATTTTAAACTATGAACCAAAAAACAAGCTGCCTATTGAGGAGTTTTTAAGACCACAGAGACGATTTAAACATTTGTTCCGAAAAGAAAATGAAGCGCTCATTGGAAAATTTCAGGAGGAAATTGACAGGAGATGGGAGGAACTTAGGAATAAATGCAGTTAAAAGTAAATTAGATAAAGAAAACAAAAAAGAAAGAATACCATTCAGCGGTATTCTTTCTTTTTAGAAATTGTTTCTTAGTGTGCGAAAGTTAATTCAGCCTGTTTGCGCATCTCTTCAATTTCAGCCTGTTTGCGTGCTTCATCTTCAGCAGCTTCACGTAGAAGTCGCTCATAGATTTCATTGGCCTCCGTAATAATCGCATTCTGTTCGGGCGGTGTGATCACATCATCACCGCGCTGCCCGCCTGCTATAAGCAGGTCGATAGAACTCTGGTTGCTGGAAGCATACAAAATTGCCTGTAAAGTTGCCTGTGTGTTTTCGTCAACAGGCTGTTGTCCGTACAATCCAGAGTAAGAACCGGTTGATGCATTGAATGCAGAAGAATCAATCTCATTTTGAACTTCCACTTCCTGTGGCGCATCCACGGGACCTTCTAAGGCAAGGCGCTCGGCTTCCTCTGCCTCAATGCGAAGTGCTTCTTCCTTCTCTTGTTTGGAGGGCCATATGCGGACTGCTTCGGGATTATATACTACCAACCACCATTTGATGACATGCGGGTAATATTTTTTTAAAAAATATGCTGTGGCTGCATCCATCATCTTAACACCATCTTTCAGAAGAATTGTTTCATAGAATAGTCCTGCCAAATTCATTGTCTATGTATGGTGGACTACTCTAATTATTTTACCACATATTTATTAATATCGGTAGAATAAAAGAGAAAATTTATTGAATTGTTAAAAAGTGTTAGAGTAAATTTTTTAACAGTTTCTTAATAGGAAATAAAAAAGGTAATAAATGTATAAACTAAATTGACAAAATAAAAAATGGTGTTATAGTATATATAGAACAAATAGAAAAGTAAATGAGTAATATGAGAGGAGGAAAAGTATGAATATTCAGAAGTTTACACAAAAATCATTAGAGGCAGTAAACCAGTGTGAAAAACTTGCTGTGGAATATGGAAATCAGGAGCTTGAGCAGGAGCATTTGCTCTATGCGCTTCTCACAATTGATGATAGCCTTATTTTGAAACTTGTAGAGAAAATGGAGATTAACAAGGAATATTTTCTTGATAGAGTGAAAAAAGCACTTGAGAAACGCGTGAAAGTTCAAGGAGGGCAGCCCTATATAGGACAGTATCTCAACAAAGTGTTAATCAGTGCAGAGGATGAAGCAAAACGCATGGGAGATGAATATGTATCTGTTGAGCATTTATTTCTCTCCATGATTCAAAATCCAAACAGAGAAGTCAAGGAGATTTTTAGAGAGTATGGTATTACGCGGGAACGGTTTTTAAAGGCACTTGCAGAGGTGCGGGGAAATCAGAAAGTCACAAGTGACAATCCTGAAGCGACATATGATACACTTGAAAAATATGGGCAGGATTTGGTGGAGAAGGCAAGAAACCAGAAGCTTGACCCAGTGATTGGCAGGGATAATGAGATTCGCAATATTATTCGGATTCTATCCAGAAAGACCAAAAATAACCCTGTGCTTATCGGGGAGCCGGGTGTTGGAAAGACAGCGGTTGTGGAAGGGCTTGCACAGCGGATTGTGCGCGGTGATGTGCCGCAGGGATTAAAGGATAAGAAAATCTTTTCCCTAGATATGGGAGCGTTGGTTGCAGGTGCGAAATACAGAGGTGAATTTGAAGAGCGTTTAAAAGCAGTATTGGAAGATGTGAAAAATAGCGATGGACAGATTATTTTGTTTATTGACGAGTTGCATACGATTGTGGGTGCCGGCAAGACAGACGGGGCTATGGACGCTGGAAATATGCTTAAACCAATGCTTGCACGTGGGGAATTGCACTGTATAGGTGCGACAACACTGGATGAATACAGACAGTATATTGAAAAGGACCCTGCACTAGAGCGACGTTTTCAGCCAGTCATGGTGTCAGAACCCACAGTTGAGGATACCATTAGTATATTAAGAGGACTGAAAGAGCGCTATGAGGTATTTCATGGGGTCAAGATTATGGACAATGCTCTTGTGAGTGCTGCTGTGCTCTCAAACCGGTATATTACAGACCGATTTTTGCCGGATAAAGCCATTGACTTGGTGGATGAGGCTTGTGCCATGATTAAGACAGAACTTGATTCTTTGCCAGCAGAGCTTGATGAACTGCAAAGAAAGATCATGCAGATGGAAATTGAGGTTGCAGCACTCAAGAAAGAGGAGGACCGTTTAAGTGCGGAGCGTTTGACAGTACTGCAGGCAGAACTTGCCGAACAGAAGGCGGAGTTTGACAATCGCAAGGCGCAATGGGACAACGAGAAGGCGTGTGTGGAAAAGTTATCAAAACTGCGTGAGGATATTGAACAATTAAACAATCAGATACAGATTGCACAGCGGGAAGGTAATCTTGAAAAGGCAGCAGAGTTAAGCTATGGAAAATTACCCGAATTGAAAAAACAGTTGGAAATTGAGGAAGAGGCGGTGAATGCAAGGGAGATGTCTTTGGTACATGAAAGCGTCTCAGATGATGAGATTGCAAAGATTATCTCACGTTGGACAGGGATTCCTGTGTCAAAACTCAATGAGAGTGAGCGAAACAAAACCTTACATTTGGATGCAGAGCTTCACAAACGTGTAATTGGACAGGATGAGGGTGTCACAAAAGTGACAGAGGCAATCATTCGTTCAAAAGCAGGAATTAAAGATCCTGACAAGCCAATTGGTTCTTTTCTGTTTCTAGGACCGACAGGAGTAGGCAAGACAGAGCTGGCAAAAGCGCTTGCTGTATCTTTGTTTGATGACGAATCCAATATGGTTCGTATTGATATGAGTGAATATATGGAAAAACATTCTGTGTCAAGACTAATCGGAGCGCCTCCTGGATATGTGGGGTATGACGAAGGTGGACAACTCACAGAGGCAGTGCGCAGAAAACCGTACAGTGTAGTTTTGTTTGATGAGGTTGAGAAAGCGCATCCAGATGTGTTTAACATTCTTTTGCAAGTGCTTGATGATGGACGGATCACAGACTCACAAGGACGGACAGTAGATTTTAAAAATACGATTTTGATTATGACTTCTAATATTGGCGCACAGTATCTGCTCGATGGAATTGACAGCGATGGAGAGATAGAAGAATCCGCACAAAATATGGTTATGGGTGAGCTTAGATCACACTTTAGACCAGAGTTTCTCAACAGATTAGATGAGACAATTCTATTTAAACCGCTCACCAAGGATAATATTGGTGGCATTATTGGATTGATTCTTATAGATATCAATAGACGACTTGCAGACAGAGAACTGGTAATCGAGATTTCTGAGCGGGCACAGCGTTTTATTATTGATAACAGTTATGACCCAGTGTATGGAGCAAGACCACTCAAACGATATATACAAAAGAATGTAGAAACTCTAGCTGCCAGATTGATTCTTGCAGACCAGGTAAAAGTTGGAGACACAATCTTAATTGATTTAGACAGCACAGAACAGAAACTAGAAGCAATTACTAAGAATGAGTAGGGGAGATTTCCCCTACTCATTTTCTATTCGCAGACCATGTGGTGGAGCTTTTTTATCTGATTGTGGAGAGATTGCTGTATTGCTGTTATTTGTTATAATAGCATGTTGCAGCAGATAATCTTTCCAAACGGGATAGTACTGCGCTTTGATATGTACCTGATCCCATGTATAATCTGAAACCAGTGCACCTTCATCACATAAACTGCTCTCATTGATATCAATATAAAAGATATCCTTTTGATTAGCAAGTGTTGCAATCAGTGCATTTCTAGCAGCAATATTCTCATTGTTGATACTGTCACTCTCATCAGACTTTGACTGGGTAACAAAGAGATTTGCCTGAATAAAAATTAACGCATTGGGTTGGAGCTTTCGGATATCGTTTACGACCTCACGATAACGTTCATAAAAGGTCTCAGGGGTTCCGGTTCCGCACTCATTAATACCAACCATAAGATAAATTTTTGCAAACTGATTTTCAGTAAGGATATCTTTGACTGACATTTTTTCATCGTTAAATGTCAGTTTTGGTTTTTCATAGTCATATATTGTGAGGGAAGTCTTACACAAAAAGGTTGCATTTTCTATGCCAGCGTACTGACTAATACCGACAGTGCGGGAATCGCCAATAAAGCAGGCATCAGCAAAGTAGTCTTCTGCTGCTGTTGTAAATTCATAAGTTTGTGCTACTTCTTGCAGGCTGTCCGAAGCGGCTGCAAATAACTTTCCCTTTGCGGTGGGATCGGTGAGATTGGTTGCGATGTCTGTTAAGGGAGATGGCACGACATCAGTTGATTCTGCCTGTGCAGTGGCAGGCAGGGCAATCAGATTATTGACTGCATAATCAGTATTGAAACTGGATAAATCTGAGAGATATAGTTTGTCATGTAGTCCCCGCATTGCTGTTGTAAGAGGCGGGGTTGATGCCGCGTAAGTATTTGTTCGGCGGTAATACTGAATATTCCAGTAGTGACCAAGAATGCTGAATATACATGTCGACAACACAATCAGAAATAAAAGTGTATAACTTTTTTGATTTTTCATATTTAAAAAAATGCCTTTCTAATATCGGAAGTACAAAAACGGGTTGTCAATTCCAATGGACAGATAGTATACAGACCACCAAAATACAATCAGGGCAATAAGAATGCCAATATTCTTATTGCGGATTTTGCTAAAGAGCTTCTCAGGATACTCTGTTGCAAAGAGAATGCTTGCAAGGATTAGTGGACCATACTCTGCTGCAAACCTTGTAAAATCAGTAAAATTTAGAATATTTTCCGCGTCAAAGAACGGAAACATTCTTCTCAGATAAACACCAAGTTCATGAAAATCACTGATTGCAAAAATTGTCCAGCTCACAAGAATATAGAAAAACATATAACAGTGCGAGATAAGCTTGGCAAAAATATTGTCAGCGGTAAGCCATTTTAGAGTTATATTTTTTTCTATAATTTGCAGTATAAAGATGAAAAATCCCCACAAAATAAAGTTCCATGCTGCACCGTGCCAGAACCCAGTCAAAAACCATACGACCAACAGATTAAAGATGGTGCGAGCGTTTCCCTTGCGATTTCCGCCGAGTGGAATGTACACATATTCTCGAAACCATGCGCCAAGTGTGATGTGCCATCTGCGCCAGAACTCTGTGACGCTGCGCGCCATATAAGGATGACGAAAGTTTGCAGGCATGCGGAATCCAAGCATTTCTCCCAGACCGACAGCCATCAGGGAGTAGCCGCAGAAGTCAAAGTAAAGCTGCATGGAATAGGCAAAAGCGCCAAGCCACGCAAGTGGAGTAGAAATGCTCTCATAGCCAATCGTACAGACCTCATTCCATAAAGTTCCAATGCGATTTGCAATAATTACTTTGTAACCAAGCCCTACAATAAAAGTTTTTAGCCCACTGTCAAATCCATGTACAGAAATTTTTCTTTGTTTTAATGCATCGCGGATATCAGAGTAAACGACAATTGGACCCGCAATTAACTGAGGAAACATACACAGATATGCGCCAAGGCTGATAAAAGAAGTATCCGCTTTTGTTTTTCCAAGGTATACATCAATGATATAAGATGTAATTTGAAAAGTATAGAAGCTGATACCTAACGGCAGCGTGAGATTGAGCGTATAAAACCGCCAGCGGATGTCCAGCAGCCGCAGAGCTGCATTAATATTTTCAATAAAAAAATTTGTGTACTTAAAAAACAACAGCAGACCAAGATTATAAAACAGCGATAAAACTAGCAGTAATGTCCGCTCCATGTCTCTTCCTTCAAAACGTTCCATACCTCGCCCAAGTAAAAAGTTTACTGTAATAGAGCATAAAATAAGGAAAAGGTAAGAAGGATCACCGAAACTATAAAAAATCAAACTTCCTAGAAATAGAAGAAAGTTTCGGAATTTGGCAGGAACGATATAATATAAAGCCAGAAATACTGGCAAAAAAACAAAGATAAATATAATACTACTAAAAACCATGATGCTCCCCCATAAATCATGATATTTGTTACCTGCCTCAATATTATAGCAAAAACAATTTGATAATTCTATAGAATAAATCGAATTTTTTCTACAAATAATACAGAAAATTGCGCAAAAAATATAGCAAATTCAACATTGTAATGCAAAAGACATGTTTTGACAATAAAAAATATTGCAGAGTATCAGAAAATTTGCTACAGTTTAAGAAATGAAATTTATTGTGATACATATAGTAAACGACCGCAATGTGAAAAATCTTATATGATAATTTTTTACATAGGAACTTAGCCGCTTTGCGGCATACGGTCGGCGCAGAGTAAACGCAAGTATAATTTGTGTTTACTATATTTATTATATAAGAGGCGATTATATGATTTTTTTTCATCAGAAAAATGCAGTAAAGTTATCAGCAGTAGTGTTGGCGGTCGCTTTTTTGACAGTTGGGTGCCGGATGCAGCTCAATGAACACGGCAAAACTAAAATCGTGTTGACAACAGGATTTAACAGAGATGAGGTATTTCGCATTGATAAGACTTCCTGCAAGTTGGCGGAAGTGATGGTTTATCTGACCAACACCAAAAATCAGTATGAACAGGCACTTGGAAGTCAGATTTGGCAAACTTCTTACCAGGGGGAGACGCTTGAGAAGAATGTGAAGGAGACTGTGCTTGCAAGGATTGCCCGCATCAAGGCAATGAATCTTCTTGCTGCGAAGTATGAGATTCGATTGACTCAGGAGGAACTTGACAAAGCACAAAAAGCAGCCGAATTGTACTACACATCTTTGAGTGAAAAGGAACAGGAGTTGCTCAAAATTGATGAAAAGCTTTTGCGAACTATGTACGAGGAATATACATTGGCGGGAAAAGTATATGAGTATTTGATTGCGGACATTAATCCTGAAATCAGTGATGATGAGGCGCGAACAATTACAGTACAGCATGTTTTGATTAGAACATATTCTCTTAATGAGAACCGAGAGCGTGTACCCTATCCTGAGACGGCAAAGAAAAAGGCGCGTCAGCGCGCCGAGGAAGTGTTAAGAAAAGCGAGAGAAGGTGCAGACTTTTCTGCGCTGATTACAGAGTACAGCGAGGATAGCAATTCGTCCTATTCTTTTGGAAAAGGGACGATGGATGCGGAGTTTGAGGAGGCGGCATTTAATCTAGGAACAGATGAGATTAGTGGAATTGTAGAGACTGAACATGGGTATCATATTATCAAGTGCATCAGTACCTTTGACCGAGATGAGACAGACCGAAATAAAATTAAGATTGTGGAGCAGCGCAGAAAAGAAGTGTTTAACGAGGAGTATTCTGGATTTGTGGATGGACTAGCTAGAAGCCTTAACGAAGAGTTGTGGGAGAAAGTGGGATTTATCGAGGATGACGAAGTGACTACGAGCAGTTTTTTCGCGGTGTATCAACAAGTATTTTCCTAAAAGAAAAACAAAAATTAAGAAAAAATAAACAAAGTATGAATTATTAGCACTCAGATGAAATGAGTGCTAATTTGCTCTTGACTTTTACTATTTTGGGTATTAAACTATCTATCAGACAAGACAAAGTATAATAAACGACAAAAGCATTGACCGTTTACTATACTTGATGCACACGGCTGTATAAGGAATTAAACCGCATTGCGGCACACGGTCGGTGCGGAGTAAACACAAATATAATTTGTGTTTACTATAACTTTAAATTATTAGAATTAGAGAAGAAAGGAATGTGAGTTTTATGGCAGAAAAGCGTGGAAGTTTGTCAATTAACAGCGAAAATATTTTTCCAATTATTAAAAAGTGGTTGTATTCAGATCATGATATCTTTTATCGAGAGTTAATTTCAAATGGCTGTGATGCTATTACGAAGTTAAAGAAGCTTGAGATGATGGGAGAGTATGAATATCCCGCAGGTGTAAAGAAAGATATTCACATCATTGTAAATCCTGAGGAGAAGACCCTCAAATTTATTGATACTGGACTTGGTATGACAGCGGCGGAGGTTGAAGAATATATCAATCAGATCGCTTTTTCAGGGGCGACAGATTTTATTGAGAAATATAAGGACAAGGCAAATGATGACCAGATTATTGGACATTTTGGACTTGGTTTTTACTCTGCATTTATGGTTGCGGATGAAGTGCATATTGATACGCTTTCTTATCAGAAGGATGCAGTAGCAGTGCATTGGGAGTGTGATGGTGGCACAGAATTTTCTATGACAGATGGAAATAGAACAGAGGTTGGCACAGAGATCACACTGTTTCTGAACGAGGATTGTCTGGAGTTTTGCAACGAGTATAAGGCGCGCGAAGTAATTAGAAAATACTGTTCTTTTATGCCTTATGAAATTTATCTGGAAAAAGCCAATGCACCAGAGGAGTTTGAGACCATTGATCCTGAGGACAAGAGAGAGGATGATGTGGTTGTAGAGACTGTGGAGGAAGAAAAAGAAATTCCAGGTGAAGACGGTGCAGAGCCGACAAAGGAGAAAGTGACAAAGCTTAAGATTAAAAAGCGTCCAGTTCCTTTAAATGATACGCATCCACTCTGGGCAAAGCATCCAAATGACTGTACGAAAGAAGAATATATTGAGTTTTATCGCAAGGTATTTTCTGATTACAAGGAACCTCTTTTCTGGATTCATTTAAATATGGATTATCCGTTTAATATGAAAGGGATTCTCTATTTTCCGAAGATTAATATGGAGTATGAGTCCATTGAGGGAACAATTAAACTGTATAACAACCAAGTGTTTATTGCAGATAATATCAAAGAGGTTATTCCAGAGTTTCTGCTGTTGTTAAAAGGTGTGATTGACTGTCCAGATTTGCCACTGAATGTATCAAGAAGCGCATTACAGAACGACGGCTTTGTAACTAAAATAAGTGAATACATTACCAAGAAGGTTGCAGATAAGTTGTCTGGAATGTGTAAGACAGACAAAGAAAACTATGAGAAGTACTGGGATGATATTAGTCCGTTTATTAAGTTTGGTTGCTTGAAAGATGACAAGTTCTGTGAGAAGATGACAGACTATATTTTGTTTAAGAATCTTGATGGAAAGTATTTAACCCTTCCAGAATGCCTTGAGGTAAAGAAGGTTGATCCAGATGACGCAGAGAACAAAGCATCTGTGACAGATGCGGAGACTGGAGAGAAGGTGGAAGCAGAGGTAGTGGATGCTGACACTGATACGGCAGAGGGCGATGTAGAGGAGAAAAAAGAAAAAATTGTTTACTATGTGACAGACCTCGTACAGCAAAGTCAGTATGTCAATATGTTCAAAAAGGCAGGTATGGACGCTGTTGTACTGCCAGATAAAATCGATCAGCCATTTGTATCTCAGTTGGAGTCAAAGAATGAAGGAATCAAATTTGCACGAATTGATGCAGATTTGACAGATACTTTTAAAGAGGAAAACTCTAAGGAAGATGAAGAAGAACTCACAAAGAAAAGCGAAGAAATTGCTGAGATTTTTAAGAAAGCTGTAAAGAATGAAAATATTACTGTAAAGTTAGAGAAACTCAAAAACGAAGAGATTGCCTCTATGATTACAGTATCAGAAGAATCCCGCAGAATGCAGGATATGATGAAGATGTATGCGATGCCAGGTATGGATATGGGCATGATGGGTATGGGCAAGGAAGGCGAAACGCTAATCCTTAATGCAAATAACAAACTGGTTTCTTATGTGTTAGATCACAAAGAGGGCGAAAATATAGATATTATCTGTGAGCAGCTCTATGATTTGGCACTGATTCAGCAGTCTCCACTCCAGCCGGAGGCTATGACAAAATTTATAGAGAGAAGCAACAAGATTATGATGCTTTTAACAAAATAAGAGTGCGCCGTAAGGCGCATTCTTATTTTATGTACACGGACGCGGAAAGGAAATATGGAGCAAAAGCTGCCCGCGTCCGGCGCGCGAGTAAGGAGAAGATAAATTTTTTCTACTCGATTACGTAAACACCCAGAGGAAGGCAAGTAACCCTTTTTATTTAATTTGGGTCATTAGGATAGTAGATGATACTATCTGGTGGTATCACAATATCTTCTATTTGTGGTTCTGGCTCTGGCGTGGGTACAGCCGTTCCGCAATCTGGGCAGAAAGAGGAAGCCAGTGGAACTTCATTGCCACAGCCAGGACACTGTTTTGCGCCTTTTACAAAGATAATTTTTGATTTTAGGCGTGCGATTTCTGCGTGGGCATTGGAAGCAGCAGTGTATTTTTCTTCGAGCTCAGGGTCTGAAAAAGTGTGTCTCTTTTCGTAGACTGTTTTTCCAATTTCTAGGCAAATTTTATCAATAATTTCTTGCTGTGTGTTAATCTGACTGTTCAGACTGGAAATTTCTGCAAGTTCTTTTGCTTTTTTGGCGACATTTTTGCTTTTGTTAGAAATTGAGGAACCTACTTTGTTGAAAAAATCCATGTAAAACCTCCTTGTTTCTTGTACAAACGCTCTTCAAAAGTGTATAATGCAATATATGATTTTATGATAAAAAAGGAGACAAAATAATGTCTGTTAAAATTTTTGTAATGACACACAAACAGTTTGAGGTGCCCGACGATCCCATGTATATTCCGCTTCATGTCGGTCATAAGACTGCCAAAGAAACGTTTGGATATCTAGGAGACGATACCGGCGATAATATATCGGAGCTAAACTGTTATTATGCAGAGCTTTCTGGTGTTTATTGGGTATGGAAAAATGATAGAAATACTGAGAATGTGGGAATTTGCCACTATCGGCGCTATTTGACAAGCGAGGAGGGATATGTTTTTACGGAAGCGGAGTATGAACAGATTTTATCGGAGTATGATATTATTACAACAAAGCTGCTAGAGCTACCAGGTTCTTATAGAGATGGTTTTGGCGCACATCACAATATCAATACGCTAGATGAAACAGGGCGTGTTATCTTGGAACTTTGTCCAGAATATTATGACACGTTTGTCCGTTTAGTATATCAGAATAGAACGTATTTTGGTAATATCATGGTGGCGAAAAAAGAGCTGTATGACGCATATTGTGAATGGCTTTTTACTATATTATTTGCCTTGCAAAAACGCATTGACCTTTCTTTTACAGATGATTATCACAGGCGTGTTTTTGGGTTTATTTCTGAATTTTTGTTGTATGTGTGGGTGACTGCAAATCAATACAGAGCTTTTGAGTGCAGAGTTGCTGTTATTGGCGAGAAAAAAGAGACACATGAAGTGACTGCAAAAATGGCAGCATTTTTTGAAAAAAAGAACGCTGTTGGCGCAAAGGCATATTTTGAGGAAATCTTAAAACAACGACCAGATATTTTGATGGAAGCATCAGATATTAATGGGGAGTGCAAGCTTTGTTTGCAGGCGGTTTCGACTGCCAATTTGGAGCTTGCGACATATGGAAGTTGTTTTTTGGACCATATAAAGAATTATGAGCAGATTATCAAATATTTTCGAGGGTTAAACAGTATTGCGTCAGCGGCGGTGCGCGCTGTGCTTACAGAGAAGGAGCAGCAAAATAATACAGTAAAAACAGCATATGTCAAAGCGATTGCGGAGAAAAGTTGTGGAGAAATCGTAGATGGTATTGTTTTTGAAACGACAGAAATTGCGATGCGTGCGGCGATTCGTTTGTATGCGCCTAATCAAGACTGTGCAGACAGAGCTTTTGCGCATTGTATATGTGCATTCCCAACTTATGAAAAGTAACCACAATTTAAGTTACAATTTTGAAATGTAAAAATTAGCACTTGTAATCAGTTTCGATTTAGCATAGAATAATTATTGGGTATGCATAGAGGGGCCTGCAAAGGAGTATGTAATATCCATGAAAAAAATGAACAACAAAAAATATCGGAGTGTATTTCTTTTGATGTTGTTTCCGCTTATTTTGTTGTGCGGTTGCGGCGCAGATCAAGATGAGGTTGCAATGACATTGCTTGAGGCGGAGACGCGGAGTGTTGAATATGAAGAAATGACATCCATGTTACCTTTAGAGAAGGAAGCTATGTTAGAACCTGCGCGGATTTATGTTTATATCTGTGGAGCAGTGGAGCTTCCTGGTGTGTATTGTCTAAAGGAAGGCAGCCGACTATATGAGGCGGTCGAGCTGGCTGGAGGAATGACAAGCGACGCTGATAAAAATTGTCTCAATATGGCAAGGCAGATTGTGGATGGGGAGCAGATTGTAATTTTGACCCAGGAGGAGGCTGTCTTGCAAAAAGAAGCGGGTGTTTATAGGTATCCCGCAGAGCAAAGTATGCAAGAGATAACAGCACAGAAGTCAAATCTTGTCAATATTAATACTGCCACTGTTGCAGAACTGACAACCGTGTCAGGTATCGGTGAGAGCAGAGCATTGGCGATTATTGCATATCGAGAGAAAAATGGTAATTTTTGCAGTATCGAAGACATTAAAAAAGTAGATGGCATTAAGGATGGACTTTTTTCTAAGATAAAGGATAAAATAACAACTTAAGGGGGAAATTCGGGAACAATGGGCAAGAAGGTTTTGGTGGTGGATGACGAGAAGTTAATCGTAAAGGGACTGCGTTTTAGCCTGGAGCAGGATGACATGGAAGTCGAATGTGCATATGATGGGGAAGAAGCACTGGAAATGGCAAAGAGCAATCAGTATGATCTTGTTTTGCTAGATATAATGTTGCCTAAGCTAACTGGTTTGGAAGTTTGCCAGCAAATTCGGGAGTTTTCAGATGTGCCTGTTATTATGCTTACTGCAAAGGGCGAAGATATGGACAAAATACTTGGTCTTGAGTATGGAGCAGACGATTATATCACCAAACCGTTCAATATTCTTGAAGTAAAAGCGCGAATTAAAGCAATTATACGCCGGACGGGCAGCAAGACAAAGGGAGTGTCGGAGAAGAAGGCACAGGTACTAGAGGCAGGGGATCTGCGTCTTGACTGCGAGGGAAGACGGCTGCATATCAGCGGTGTAGAGGTAAATCTTACTGCAAAAGAGTTTGATGTGCTAGAACTTCTAGTGCTAAATCCAAACAGAGTTTACAGCCGTGAGAATCTGTTAAAGTTAGTTTGGGGAGAGGACTATCCAGGAGATGTACGGACTGTGGATGTCCACATTAGAAGGTTGCGGGAGAAAATAGAGCCAAACCCAAGTGAACCAAAGTATGTGCATACCAAGTGGGGCGTGGGATATTATTACAAAAATATTTAAAAGAATCGTACCACACCGTCACAGAAAAGTGTATATAAAGTGGGGAGAGAGAAGTGGCAAAGCTCTGGAAAAAAATGAAAAAAGGGAAACTATTTGAAGGCTTTCGCAGTCTAAAAACAAGGATATTTTGCATTATCATGGCGGCTGGTATTGTGCCGTGTGTAGTGCTTCATGTTGGGATTTTGGAACGCTATCTCAACAACACGATAGCGACAAGAACAAATGAGGTACAGACACAGGTAAAAATTATCGCAGACCATTTAATCACATATAATTATATGTTGGATAACAGCAGTGATGTAGTCAATGCAGAGCTTTCTCAGTTGTCAAATCTCTATGATGGAAGAGTGTTAGTTGTGAATGGCGGCCTGAAAATTATTAAAGATACCTATGGAGTCAGCGAGGGAAAAACAATTATTTCCGAGGCAATTATTAAGTGTCTAAAAGGGGATGGCGCTTCCAACAGTCTGAAAGATGCCGGGTATATTGAAATTATTGTACCTATCGAGGAAAAGTCAGAGGAAAAAGCGCATGTAGCAGGAGTGATGCTGACCAGTGTTTCGACAGATAGTATAACAAATGGCTATGAATATATACAAAGCAGGGCTTTTTTATTAGAGATTTTGGCGATGGTTGTTATATTTGGCATAGCGCTTTTGCTCAGCCGCAAGATGTTAAAGCCCTTTGAGAAAATTACAGATGCAATCAACGATGTAAAAAATGGATTTACAGATGAGGAAATTAGCGTAACAGACTATATTGAGACAGAACATATTGGGGATGCATTTAATCAGATGATGGGCAGAATGAAAGTACTTGACAATTCTAGGCAGGAGTTTGTGTCGAATGTGTCCCATGAATTGAAGACACCGCTCGCCTCCATGAAGGTGCTTGCGGATTCGCTGATTTTGCAGGAGGATGCGCCAGCCGAGTTATATCGAGAGTTTATGTTGGATATCGCAGAGGAAATAGACCGTGAAAACAAGATTATCACAGATTTGTTGTCTCTTGTAAAGATGACAAGAACTTCAGCGGATATGAATGTTGAGACTGTGGATATGAATGCTGTGCTGGAGCTTTTGCTTAAGCGTTTAGGACCAATTGCTACGCGGGCTGAGGTTAAGCTAATTTTTGAGAGCCGCAGACCAGTCAGTGCAGAGATTGATGAGACGAAATTGACACTGGCATTGTCTAATCTTGTGGAGAATGCAATTAAATATAATGTGAAAGGCGGCTGGGTAAAAGTAATACTGGATGCAGATCATCAGTATTTTACGGTAGAGGTATCTGATTCAGGGGTCGGGATTCCACAGGAAGCTATCCAGCATATTTATGAGCGTTTTTATCGGGTAGACAAATCTCATTCCAAGGAAATTGGAGGCACTGGACTAGGACTTGCGATAACGAGGAGTGCAATATTGATGCATCGCGGATCAATCAATGTGAACAGCGAAGAGGGAGTGGGGACAATATTTACTGTGAAGATTCCGCTCACTTACATCGCGCCGTAGAGAACTGTAATGAACGAAACAGAAAGGCGATTTTATGAATTGGTATCCTGCAGAGAGATCCCGGAGGGTTTTATTCCTGTTTGGGTTGATGCTTGTGCTGGCTGTTCTGCCAACAGGATGTAGCAGTGAAGAAAAACAGGGAACAGCGGTGGATATTTCCTATTTAAATAAAAAAGAGACAAAGCTTGTGACAGAAACACACTATCTTGAGAGCATAGATACAAAAGACATGATTGTGGAAGTACTGAAATTGTTGTGCGCTGTACCTGACAATAAGGAATTAAAAGCAACGCTTACAAGCGGGATTAATATTATCACATACTCCTATGACGGAGAGCAGGTGATTGTATCTCTTGGCGAGAAATACAAGGAATTATCAAGAACGACAGAAGTGCTAACAAGGGCGGCCCTTGTTAGAAGTCTTACAAATATACCAGGTGTAAATTACGTTATGATTACAGTGAATGGGGAAGCATTGACAGACTTGTCGGGAAATGCGATTGGGATTATGACGGCGGATATGTTTGTGGACAATGCTGGCACACAGGTGGAGGCTGTGGAGAGTAGGGTAAATTTGCGTCTGTATTTTGCCAATGAGACAGGAGATGGACTGATTGCCGTAAACAGAGAGCTGATGCACAATGCAGATGTCTCCAATGTATCCATGGAGAAATTGGTTGTGGAGCAGTTAATTAGTGGTCCGGCGAATGGTGAAACGTTTCCTACAATTAGTCCAGATACAAAACTGGTTAATATCACTGTGAAGGATGGTGTGTGTTACCTGACATTTAACAGTGCAATGCTCACGGCAGTGAACAATGTGACAACGGATGTGACAATCTTTTCGATTGTCAATTCTCTTGTGGAGTTAAGCAATATTAATAAAGTGCAGATATCAATTGAAGGGAACAAAGATGGAAAGTTTCGAGATAAATATGAGGCGTCCACTGTCTTTGAGCGAAATCTGTCACTTGTGAATTAGGAACTGTTTAGAAACAAACAGATATAATACAAAAGGATAATAAATTATGAGAAGACCACTATGCTGCGTCTGTGCAGCATTTGTGGTGACTGTGTTCTTATATTTGATAATTAGTCCTCCGCCGGAACCGCTATTTGATTTCTCAGAGGGGACTAGAGTGACTTTAATTGGCGAGTTGACACAGAAAGAATATAAAAAGGAAACGTTGGTTTTGCGCTTAGAACACGTTAAAGAGTGGCGTTCCAACACACAAGAAAACGAGCTGGGGTGCGTTCTATGCTATATAGAGCCCTGTGAAGATATTGCGGAACCAAAAGTTGGAAGTATGGTTGCTGTGGAGGGAAAAGTATCTTATTTTGACAAGGCACGAAATCCGGGAGGTTTTGATGCACAGCGTTATTATCAGACACTTGGCGTAGATTTTAGATTGTATCAAACAGAATTGATTACTGCGGGTAGCAATTATTCTGTATATCAAGAGACATTATATCAGCTCAGACATTATCTTGAGGAAATACTTGACAGCGCGCTTTCCGAGAAAGATTCCGCTGTTATGAAGGCTATTTTGCTTGGAAATAAATCTGAGATGGATGAGCAGAGCAAACAACTTTTTCAGAAAAGCGGCATTGCACATATCTTTGCGATTTCTGGGCTTCATATTACATTGTTGGGAATGGGATTATATCGGATTCTGCGCAGAACATATCTTCCGCAGCAGATTTGTGCAGTGTTCGCAGTAGTTTTGATGGTTGCATATGGAGATATGGTTGGTATGAGCAGTTCGGCATATCGTGCGGTATTTATGTTTGGAATGCAACTTGCAGCACAGTTGTTACGGCGTACTTATGATATGCTCACAGCACTGGCACTGGCCGCGGTATTGATTTTGCTAGAACAGCCATTGTATTTATACTATACGGGATTTCAATTGTCCTTTGGTGCGATTCTTGGGATAGGCTGTCTATCTGAAGTGATGCAGCCGTTTCTCCGCAAAAAGAAACCGTGTTTTGTGGATAAAATTGCACTGTCTTTGTGTGGAAGCCTTAGCATCTTTTTGATACATTTTCCCATTATGCTATGCATATATTATGAATTTCCAATCTATTCATTTTTTCTAAACTTGATTATTATTCCTGCCATGTCTGTTTTAATGGCAGCAGGGCTTTTGTGCCTTGGTGCAGGCTGTCTGCCTGGCACGTTTGGATTGGGTATGGCAAAAATTGTGGGGGTGGTATGTCATGGGATGCTGTCTGGCTTTACATGGCTCTGCGAAGGGTCTCTAAAGTTGCCGTTTGCGAATTGGGTAACAGGAAGACCAGACAATTGGAAAATCTGCATTTTTTGTGGTGCTGTTATATTTTTATATGTGTCTCATCAGTATGGAAAGCGATTGTCAAAAAATGCCGTCTGTGAAAAGAGAGGGATTGGCATTGCACTTCCTTTTGGGTTCAGACTTTTGATAGTACTTGCAGCGGTTATTCTGGTCAGCGATTCTTCTGTAGATGGCACTTCTTTGACATTTTTAGATGTGGGACAGGGAGATTGCATTTGTGTTGAGAGTGTAACTGGAGAACATTTCTTGATCGATGGCGGAAGCACTTCGGAGAGCAAGGTGGGTGCTTACACGATTTTGCCTTATCTGAAATACAATGGGATATCGAAGTTGGATGCAGTATTTTTAACCCATCTTGACAGTGATCATATTTCTGGGGTGATGGAGCTTTTGGAAGAGAGTAGAATGGAAGTAAAAATCAGCAGGATTTGTGTATCGAATGCTGTCATTGAAGATGAGGCGTATCACAAGCTGGCTGTGCTTTGTAATGCAAGGAAAATACCAATTTATCGATTGAAGGCTGGGGACCAAATAAGCGTGCGTGATTTGCAGTTTGAAGTACTTCACCCATGTGCGGATTATAAGACGAATTCGCGCAATGCATATTCGCTTGTGATGAAGCTGGAGTCTGGCGGGGTTACAGCACTTCTGACAGGAGATGTTGAGTCTGATGGAGAATATGCGTCGGCAGAACGGCTCTATCAGGAGATAGAGTTTTCGGGAATTGATATTTATAAGGCAGCGCATCATGGGTCTAAATATTCCAACACAGAGGAACTATTAACATGTATACAGCCAAGGACGGTAATTATTTCTTGCGGCGAGGATAACCGTTATGGACACCCGCATGCAGAGGTAGTTGAGCGCATGAAACAGATAGGGAGTGATATTATCATAACGAAGAACACAGGAGCCATTATGATAAAGATTAAGAACGGAAATTATAAGATAGAAACTTATCGAAAATCAAAGACAGAGGAGATACAATGAAAAGGATTGTAGAGGATATTAAAAGTGGCAGATTTAGTAAAGTATATCTTCTCTATGGGGAGGAGGCATATCTGCGTAGACAGTATTGTGAAAAATTGCGAGAAGCCTTAGTGGCAGAGGGAGACACAATGAATTGCAGTGTCTATGCGGGTAAAGACATCAATGTCAATGAAGTGGTTGACCGTGCGGACACGATGCCTTTTTTTGCGGAGCGCAGAGTGATTATTATTGAGAACAGTGGCTGGCTGAAAAGTGGAAATGACCAGATTGTTGCAATGATAAAAACACTTCCAGAAACCACCTGTATAATTTTTGTGGAGGAGGAGACGGATAAGCGAAGCAAACTTTATAAGGCGATTACAGCAAACGGTTATGCAGCACTCTGTGAAATGCAAGATGAGGCGACTCTCAAAAAGTGGGTGCTGGGATTGCTGAAAAAAGAAAACAAACAGATTACAGCAGATGCGCTAGAGCTTTTACTAGATAAGACAGGGACAAATATGGAAAATATTCGGCGAGAATTAGAGAAGTTGATTTGTTATAAGTATTATGAAGAAGGAATAACTGAAGCTGATGTGGAGGCGCTTTGTGTTGTTCAGATACAAAATCAGATTTTTGATATGGTGGAGGCTGTTGCACTAAAAGAGCAGAAACGCGCACTTGAATTATATTATAATCTGCTTGCTCTAAAGGAAGCACCAATGAAAATATTGGCGCTGACTGCCCGGCAATTTCATATGCTTTTGCAGGTTAAGGAGATGAAAGGAAAAGGATATCAGGAGAGTGATATTGCCAAAAAGATAGGGTTAAATCCCTATTTTCTAAAAAAGAAATATATTCCGCAGGCAGCGCGGTTTCAACTGTCACAGTTGATAGATGCACTTACAATTTGCGTGGAGGCAGAGGAGAACGTAAAAACAGGGCATATGCCAGACAAACTTAGCGTGGAGCTTTTGATAATAGGGTTGAGTACACAAAATAGCTGCTCGAAGTCTTTTTGTACTTGATGTTGCGAAAAGATTTACCCAGAGTCTATCAGGAACTATTCAAAAAAGGAGAGCATGTAATGATACCAAAGGACCCAGCAATGCTGTTAAGCTATATAAATCTGAAATTAAGAGATTATTATCCAAGTCTTGAGGCGTTTTGTGAAGATACAGGCGAGGATATGGAAAAGATTGTGAATCAATTAAAACAGATTGATTATCATTATAATCGAGAAAAAAATCAATTTGTCTAAAAACAAGTTATCTGGAGGCAGTGAGGAGAGATGAAAAAATGGATAATTCCTTTATTGGCAGTAGTTTTACTGCTACAAGGGTGTACCGATCAGGGCGCGAATGCAAAAGAAGTGACAGATACTGTTGTTGCGGTTGCGGAAGAACAGAGTGAAGGAGAATCAAGAAGTACAATCCTTGAGGAAAAACTTGAGAAGGAGGCCCTGAAACTTGCGGACGAGACGACGCAGTCCGAGAAAATAGGAGTGACATTCACAGATGATATTGGCAGAACAGTTACTGTGGAGCGTCATGACAGGGTGATTACGCTGATTGGTAGTTTTACAGATGTATGGCTTTTAGCAGGCGGTGAAGTAGTAGGAGCTGCAAATGATTCCTGGACTAGTTTTGATTTAAATTTAGGGGAGGATGTAATTAATATTGGCTCTCATTTAGAACCGGATATTGAAAAAATTATTGCGGCAAAACCCGATTTGGTAATTGCCAGTGCAAACACGGATGCAGACATGGACATGGAAAAAATATTGACCAATGCCGGTATCACGGTGGCGTATTTTTCTGTTTCAAATTTTAATGAGTATATGAATATGTTATCCATCTGCACAGATATTACAGGGAGAAAGGATCTTTTTGCAAAGAATGGGACAGAGGTTCAGAAGTTGGTGGAGGCCGCAAGAGAACGTGTAAACCAGCGAAATTTGGAAGGAAAAAAAGCGCCCCGCATTGTGTTTTTCCGCGCAAGTGCATCGAGCATAAAGGCCAAAGGAAGCTATGGCAATGTGGGTGGTGAGATGCTGGCTGAGCTGGGCTGTATCAATATCGCTGACGAGGATGACAGTTTGCTAGATGACCTTAGTATGGAGGCTGTCATTGCTGCTGACCCAGATTTTATATTTGTGACTACGCAGGGAAAAGACGCAGAGGCAGTTCAGCAAAATATAGTGGACACACTGTTAAATAATCCAGCGTGGAACCGGCTGAGTGCTGTAAAGAATGGCCGGTACTATGTTTTGGAAAAAGAACTTTACAATCTTAAACCCAATGTGAGATGGGGGGAGGCATACCAAAAGCTTGCGAATATATTATATGGTGCGCCATAGAGTATGTGATTTAAAAATATCATCGATATTCTTGTTGTGGTATGTGTGTTATCTCTGCTGCCATAAAATCAAATATATGCATAATAAAATATATTAGTAAAAGAAATAGTAATTGCCCTCTTCATCAGTAAATTTTTTGAGCCGTACATCAAAGATAGTTTCAATAATATGCTGCTGTAGACACATTTCCGGGGTGGCTATGGCGGCGATCTTTCTGTTTTGCATTATGACAAGTGTGTCAGAAATGCGAAGGGCCTGTCCAATATCATGCAGCACAAGAATAATTGTTTTTCCCTGTGCTTTTAGTTGTAATAACATTTCTATAAAGGCGCGCTGCGCATTTAAGTCCAAATAGGTTGTCGGTTCGTCCAGAACAATATAGTTACAATCTTGTGCCAAAGTCATGGCGAAGAAAGCACGTTGTCGGATTCCGCCGGAGAGTGTGTCTGCATATTGAGCAGCATAAGGATCTACCTGTGTAAAATGCATTGCGTGTTCCACTATTTTTATATCATTTTGGGTTTTTCTGCGAGCAAATCCTAAATGTGGGAAGCGTCCGTGCTCTACAAGTGTCTTTACCGGAAGTGTGGGAATGATGGTGCGCACTTGTGGCAGAAAGGACAGTTTGCGCGCACGTTCTCTTAGTGGCATGGCGAGATAATCTTTGCCTTCTAAATAAATAGAGCCAGAGGTGACTTTTGAGGTACCGTTTAAGCATTGTAGCAGAGTGGTTTTGCCGCATCCATTCGGGCCAATGATGGTGGTAATATTGCCTTTTTGAAAACAAACAGAGATATCATGCAGTATTGGTACGAAACTGCAACTGATATTTACATGACAAAACTCAAGCATTGACTCTGCGCCCTCCTTTCTTTTGAAAGAGTAGATATAGAAAGAATGGTCCGCCAATAAAGGACAGCAATACTCCTGCGGGAAGTTCAAATGGTGCGAACAAAATACGCCCTAAAATATCACAGACAAGCACAAAGCTGGCGCCTAGCAGCGCGGAACAAGGTAGTAAGTATCGAGCGTCATTGCCAAAGAGCCGACGGCAAATGTGCGGGATAATGAGTCCGACAAAACTCAATAGCCCCGCATAACTGACTGCGCAACCAGAGAGAATACTGGATAATATTAATAAAAATAAACGAACGACGGCGACATGCAAACCAAGGGAG
Source organism: Lachnospiraceae bacterium UBA3401 (assembly GCA_002358575.1). GTDB lineage: Bacteria > Bacillota > Clostridia > Lachnospirales > Lachnospiraceae > COE1. The sequence continues at coordinate 41,615 of DEPD01000045.1, forward strand.
CGTGCTGTCTCATCACCCAGGCAAAGAACATTTATGGACCTTGTAAAAAGAAAGGATAAAAAAAGTGCGATAAGGATAGCTGTGACTGGAAATTTCAGTGTCTCAAATGTTAGACCTGAAAGAGAGCCAATCATAAAGGTTGTGAGATTTATGGTGATATCTGTATCTAAAAGTTTAATGGTGTTAATGCCTGCGTTTAGAAAACTGGATACTGTGACGCCTGCGAGAATAATTGTTGTGCGAGAACTGTCAGCCATATATGCCAGACTATAAATAGTGAGCGTAGCCGCAAGTGATCCCACAAAAGCGGCAATTGGAATGCCAAAAGTTCTGCTACCGCCAAATAGGAGCGAGAGCATTACTGCAAATCCGGCGCCAGAGTTGACGCCAATTGTATTTGGGCTTGCGAGAGAATTATTCATGACACTCTGTAAAATAACGCCGGCGGTGGAAAGTCCCATGCCTGCAATACATGCGCCTACAGCTCTTGGAAGTCGTACTGTGTGAACTAAAACATAGGTAGTGGTATTTTTGTCAAGCCCAGCAAGACAACGCAGGACACTTTGAGGAGAGAGAGGGACGCTTCCTAAGAGAATACCCGCAAAAAAGCAGAGGACCAGCAACAGTATTAGAGATAAAAATTTTCTTGGCATTAAGTTTGACTTCATGGGTAATTGCCTTTGTTCCTTTCTGTTCTTTTGTATTTAATAAATTTATCATCGCATATTTTTGGGGGTTAATCAAATAATATTTTATCGACAGTTACAAATTCATATCCTTCTTTTGTGAGCGCGTCAACCACAATAAGGGCTGCTTCCACAGAGGTATCATAATAGTCATGCAATAGTATGATATCGTTATCTGACACTTTGCTGAGAACTGCATTAGCGACGCGACTTGTATTGGCAGTACACCAGTCGAGAGGGTCAACATTCCAGAGGACAGGAAACATGTTTAGGTCTGTTTCAAATTTTTTATCCCATGATCCGTAAGGAGGACGGACATATTGTACTTCGTCGCCAGTGATATCGTGCAAAATTTCATTTGTCTGTATCAACTCCTCTTTGAACTGCTCGCGGTTGGCGTCGGTAAGCTGAATGTGACTGTAGGTGTGATTGCCAATTAGATGTCCTTCATCATGCATTCTTTTGATGATTTCTGGATGAAGTTCTGCGTGTTCACCAGTGACGAAAAATGTAGCTTTTACACCGCGCTCCTTTAGTCCGTCGAGCAGTTTTTCTGTGTATACTGGATGTGGGCCGTCATCAAAGGTGAGTGCCACGCGCCGAATGTCAAAAGAGTTGATTTCAGCAGGAGGCGGATCTAGCGAGGCAATGGCAGGAATAGATTGTCGATACAGCAGAGATTTTGCTATGGCTGTCAGCGTCAGACACATACATATGAAATATAATATATTGAAGATACGATTATAATGTTTCATATACAGAATCACCGCAATATACTGTATTCTTAACTATGATATGCGTGGGATCATGACAAGATTACTTTTTAAGTGCCGCGGAATCAATGATTATATTAATTTTTCGTGAATGTTCTGTTGTGTGAAGATTCAATTAATGATATACTAAATGTCATAAAACAGGATGGAATGGCTCACAGAGTATTATATAATGAGAGAGGTCTGATATCAATGGAAAAAAATAAAAAATGGGATATATTTGAGGATATGACTGCAAAATGTTATAAGTCGCAGGATAATGGGGATATTATAAAAGAGTGCTGGTATAGCGCATATGACACGCTTTTAGAGATTATAGAGGAAGAGCGAAAAAAATCGCCTGATTGTTTTGTGGAGTTGGCAGAGATTGATCAGAAGACAGAATATAAATACAATGTACAGAGTTGGGTGGATGATTATTTTAAAGAATTGAGTGCCCTTAGAGATTACAATAGAATCTACAAAGATGGAACGCGGTTAATCAATGCTTTTCAGTGGCAGACACAGACGCCAGCACAGATTAAGCTGCGGGTGATCAATGCAATGGAACGGCTTGGAATGCATGAAGCTGCAAGTCGGTGCAGTGAGGAGTGGGTAGTGCAGAATCCTGACAACATCAATGCGCTTTTCGCTGCGTTAATTTTTGGAAAGAAAGATGGTATCAAAGAGAAAGTAATCAAGGAGAATTAAAATGCTGAAAAAAAATATCAAACTGGATGGCAGCACAATACTGGTGACAGGTGCAGCCGGTTTTATTGGTGCAAATTTAATATTGGCATTGATGAAAAATGTTCAGAATATTCACATTGTAGGCATTGACAATATGAATGACTACTATGATGTGTCGCTCAAAAAATTTCGGCTTAGGCAGATTGAAGAGTGCTGCAAGAAGGTATCAGGTAGTTTTACATTTATTAGGGAAAGCATTGCTGATAAGACGCTGGTCAGTGAGCTATTTGTGCAGTATCAGCCACAAATTGTAGTCAATCTTGCAGCGCAGGCGGGTGTGCGTTATAGTATTGAGAATCCAGATGCCTATATTGAATCCAATTTGATTGGCTTTTATAATATTCTTGAGGCGTGTCGACACAGTTATGACAATGGCGCGGCGGGTGTAGCGCATCTCGTGTATGCAAGTTCTTCGTCTGTGTATGGGAGCAACAAGAAAATTCCTTATGCGACAGAAGACAAGGTGGACAATCCGGTATCTCTCTATGCGGCCACAAAGAAATCCGATGAGCTGTTGGCATATGCCTATGCAAAATTGTACAATATTCCTTCGACAGGATTACGTTTTTTTACAGTGTATGGTCCGGCAGGGCGGCCAGATATGGCATATTTTGGATTTACAGACAAGCTTGTGCGGAATGAGACAATAAAGATATTTAATTATGGAAATTGCAAACGTGATTTTACGTATATTGATGATATTGTTACAGGGGTAGAGGCAGTTATGCAATGTGCACCGCTTCCTAATGAGGAGGGGGTAAAGTATAAGATTTATAATATCGGAAATAATCAGCCAGAAAATTTGTTAGATTTTGTGGAAATTTTGCAGGATGAACTCAAGGCTGCTGGGGTGCTGCCAGAGAACTATGATTTTGCAGCGCACAAGGAGTTTGTGGGAATGCAGCCAGGTGATGTGGAGATCACATATGCAGATGTCAGTGCATTGGAGCGCGATTTTGGATTTAAACCATCAACGCAACTGCGCGAGGGACTCAGAAATTTTGCACAGTGGTACAAACAGTTTTATGCGAATTGATTTCAGGCGGCGAAAAATAAGCATTTGGAACAGTGCTTATTTTTCGCCGTTTTGATATATATTTGCTATCAGGTTAGTTTTGGCTGGTCTTTCCGCAGAGATTGACGATACTCAGTGGGTGTACAGCCCATAGTCTTTTTAAAAACTTTATTAAAATAACTTGTGTTGTTAAATCCGACAATACCTGCAATTTCAGAGATGGATTCATGTGTTTTGCGGTACATATATTTTGCAGATTCCATAATGCGGTATCGCATTAGATACTCGATTGGCGAGAGACCTGTCACGCGCTTGAAGCATCGACAGCATTCGCTTTTGCTGACGAGAATAGCGTCAGAGATATCCGCCAAAGTAACAGGGTCCATAAAATGTTCCTGTATATAGAGGATTGCTTGCTTAACCCGATATGCATCTTGATTTGCAGTACGCGCAGTAGTGTTGGGAGAGGCTGGCGATGCAGCGAGAAGCTGATCGTATATGAGTTTCCACAATTGTAAGACATATGATTTGCTCAGCAGTTCATAACCAGTAGGATGTTCTGTGTTAAGTGCAATCAGTTGATTTAAGGGGAGTAAAAACTGTTGGTACAGCGTATTGCTTTTGGTAATGTGCAGACAACAAAATGTCTGGCTGGAAATTACAGGATTGATATATTTGCTTTCCAGTTCAAGCTGACCGTATCCAAGAATAAAGGAAGGATGAATAACAGTACAATAAAAAATTCCCCCGCCGTCTTCGGAGGGCGTGATAAAATGTCTGACGCCTTGATTGACGAAGATAATATCCCCTTCAGATACATATAAATTTTTTTCGTTGCAGGTTATATAGGCATGTCCTTTGAGCACGTATTGAAATTCAATCTCATCATGCCAGTGCCAGTGCACAATCGGCGCGTCAGGCACAGTACTATCAAAAGTGAAAAGCTCTAGGGAATATCCGCTGAGCAGCAGTTTTTGTGTGCGTTTTGTATAAAAATCAGGGTCCATGAATTAATTCCTTCTTTCCTGTAAGAAACTGTTCAGAAATAGACAAGTCAAAGGATATGCCATCTATTTTTGAATTGTTTCTGTATAGTAGGTATTCCGACCTCATATTGGTAGGACAGTAACATTATCATGTTGTTTATTGAAAATAGTATACCATATTTTAAGAAAAAAACAATTAGTGTATAATAAAATATTTTATGTTTTGATAAAGTAAATATTGTTTTCTACTGTGTTTTGTGATAAAAATATAGTAACAGATTCATTATACTAGAATTTTTGTTATAAGTTTGATGCTCCATCAGCCATGGGGTGTTGACTTAGGAATTGTTCAGAAATTACTTGTGGCAGGAACGCCATATAAATGTCATGAGTAGCTTATTAACAGTTCGTTAGTATGTGTTAAATTTATAAAAAATAGGAGGGATACTATGAAAACGGGTAAGAATTACAAATTTTGGTTTGCGACAGGTTCACAGGATTTATACGGTGATGCGTGTCTGCACAATGTAGCAGAACATTCCAAGAAGATTGTGGAGGGGCTTAACAATTCGGGTCTTTTGCCCTATGAAGTTGTGTGGAAACCAACATTAATCACAAATGCAGTGATTAGAAAGACTTTTAATGAGGCAAATGCTGATGAGGAGTGTGCGGGTGTCATCACATGGATGCATACATTTTCACCAGCAAAATCGTGGATTTTGGGATTGCAGGAATATCGGAAGCCACTGATGCATTTTCACACACAATTTAATGAAGAAATTCCTTATGATACAATCGACATGGATTTTATGAATGAAAACCAGTCCGCACATGGCGACCGTGAATATGGTCATATTGTGAGTCGTATGGGAATTGAGCGCAAGATTGTTGTCGGACATTGGCAAAATCAAGATGTAATCAAGAAAATTGCACAGTGGATGGTAACTGCGGTAGGTGTGATGGAGTCCTCTCATATTAGAGTGTGCCGTTTTGGTGATAATATGAATAATGTCGCTGTTACTGAGGGAGATAAGGTTGAGGCTCAGATTCAGTTTGGCTGGGAAATTGACCATTATAATGTGAATGATTTGGTGGAATATGTCAATGCAGTTTCAGCGGTAGATATTAAAAATCTGACAGATGAATATTACAGCAAGTATCAAATTTTGACAGAGGGCAGGGACGACACAGAGTTTAGAAGACATGTTGAAGTGCAGGCTGCGATTGAAATTGGTATGGAGAGATTTCTTGAAGAGAGAGATTACCATGCGATTGTGACGCACTTTGGTATGCTTGGCGGATTAAAGCAGCTTCCGGGGCTGGCAATTCAGCGCCTGATGGAAAAAGGTTATGGATTTGGCGGCGAGGGCGATTGGAAGACGGCTGCTATGGTTCGCTTGATGAAAATTATGGCTTCTAATGTGAAGGATGCAAAAGGTACCTCCTTTATGGAAGATTATACTTATAACTTTGTTCCAGGCAAGGAAGGCATTTTGCAGGCACATATGTTGGAGGTTTGCCCAAGCATTGCAGATGGCGATATTTCCATTAAGGTTTGTCCGTTGTCTATGGGCAATAGAGAAGATCCTGCAAGACTTGTATTTACTTCAAAGACAGGTCCTGCTGTGGCAGCTTCACTGATTGACCTTGGAAATCGATTTCGCTTGATTATCAATGCTGTTGACTGCAAGAAGGTGGAGAAACCGATGCCAAAACTTCCAGTTGCAACGGCTTTCTGGACACCAGAACCAAACCTTACAGTAGGTGCGGAAGCGTGGATTTTAGCGGGCGGCGCACATCATACAGCGTTCTCTTATGACCTGTCTGTTGAACAGATGGTTGACTGGGCGGATGCGATGGGAATCGAGGCGGTTGTCATTGACAAAAACACTGATATCAGGACATTTAAAAATGAGTTGAGATGGAATTCTGTAGTATATCGCTAAAAGCATTTCATTCAAAATATAGGCGTTTTGGTTTTTCGACAAACTCTACTTCGTCGAGGTCTGCAAAGGCGTCTATAAAATCTTCCCTTACAGTTGCGATGGCATAGCCATTGATAAGTGGCTCAATATGAATCACATCAGATTCTAGTCGCTCTAAAGGACCATGGTATTTGACAATTAATTCCCAGGTTTTGGTTGCAGGAGTGTATCCTGTGCCAAGCACCTGGGATTTTTGCAGTTCTGTTTCCGTGGCGGATAGAGCAAGATTGAGCAGGTTTTCAAGTTTTGCGTTTGTCATATAAGCGATTCCTTTTACCAAGTTATCCTTTTATGATAAGATATGATTTATGGAGGGATTTGTTATAAAAAGGTTGATGCAAAACGCTAAAAATGTTATGATATCATAGAAGATTAGCGGTGCGAGGGTACAAGCGTTAGTGAATATGAGTACTAAAAATGCTATGATAATAGAAGACTTGTGAAACATAAGAGAAAAATTATTGGTTAGGGGAGGTTTTCTGTGGAACAGTCAACTTTTGAAAAAATATATGAGGTTGTTAAACAGATTCCATATGGACAGGTGGCAACTTATGGACAAGTCGCTGCACTCGCGGGGAATAAGCACTGGGCTAGGGTCGTTGGCTATGCACTGCATGTCAATCCAGATCCTGATCAGATTCCGTGTTATCGCGTTGTCAATAAAGATGGCAGAGTGTCTGATGCATTTGCTTTTGGGGGTGGCAACCGTCAGGTAGAATTGTTGAAAGCGGAAGGCGTGACGTTTGTAGATGGTTATGTGGATATGCAACGCTGTCAATGGGAGAGACCACTGTATTGAGGAGGATAAATATTGATATGTATGCTAAGGGGTATAAAAGATGATATACCTATCTCATTTTGAGTTTCCAGATAGGGAGAGGGAATATGATTTTACAATGAGACAGAAACGCACTTGTTATGATACTGTTTATCCCTTTCTCATTCTTTCAAAACATCAATTGAAAATAAGGCTACCGCAATCCCACTGGCTTTAGACGATGGGTTAAGGTAGCCCAAAGTAGCGGTTTGTGCTTTACTTTCGCTATGGGGACATGGAAATCAAAAAACAGACACAAATATTTATTACAGTACTATATTATCT
>DEPD01000068.1 GCA_002358575.1 Lachnospiraceae bacterium UBA3401
TTTAGACAATGGGTAGTTCACGAATAGGAGAAAAAGAAACATGAAAATTGCAGTGACATATGAAGACGGAATGGTTTTTCAACACTTTGGACACACGCAGCAGTTTAAAATTTTTGATGTGGAAAATGGTGTGATTCAACAAGAACAGATTGTGGATACGCAAGGAAGTGGTCATGGAGCGCTCGTAGGTTTTTTGATGGGGCATAAGATTGACATACTGCTTTGTGGTGGAATTGGTGGTGGTGCACAAAATGCTCTTGCGGAGGCCGGCATACAGCTTTACGGTGGTATTTCTGGCGCAGTTGATGCGGTGGTCAAGGAATTTCTGGAAGGGACGCTTTCTTACAATCCAGAGGTACATTGCGACCGTCATGGACAGAAACATGCGTGTGGTGAACACTCTTGCGATAGCAAGGAACATGACTGCGGTGGTCATGGAGATGGATGCAGAGGCTAAAAATGTGAATTGTATAGAAAACATTATCAAAATAACGGATTTTAATGCACCGCAGCTTGATGTATACGCTAGAATTACTGAGGGGCAACTTTTAAATCGCCAAGAACCCAGGAAAGGAATGTTTATTGCAGAGAGTCCGCGTGTAATTGAGAGAGCACTGGATTATGGTTGTGTGCCAGTCTCTATCTTAATCGAAACCAGGCAGATAGAAGGACAGAAGCATATTATCAAACGCTGTGGTAATATTCCTGTGTATACGGCAGAATTTGATGTATTGACACAGCTTACAGGTTTTAAGCTGACGCGTGGTATGCTATGTGCAATGTATCGTCCCACGCCAAAGACTGTCTCAGAAATCTGTACAGGGGCGCGCAGACTGGCTGTGCTTGAAAATGTGGTGAATCCTACAAATGTCGGTGCAGTCTTTCGGTCGGCAGCAGCGCTTGGTATTGATGGAGTACTGTTGACGCCTGCATGTAGTAATCCGCTATATCGGCGTGCGATTCGTGTGAGTATGGGAACTGTATTTCAGATTTCATGGGCTTTTTTTACAGAGGGACAGGGAATAAAATTGTTGCAAAATCTGGGATTTAGGACGGTGGCACTGGCGCTGAACAAAGATGCGCTCAATATTGATGCGCCACAGCTTAAACAGGAGGAGAAGCTTGCGATTGTTCTTGGCACAGAGGGGGATGGACTCGCGGCGGAAACAATAGCGTCCTGTGATTACACAGTGCGAATACCGATGGCAAATGGTGTTGACTCTCTGAATGTAGCGGCGGCAAGTGCAGTGGCATTTTGGCAGTTGGTTTAGGAAAGAGAAAGATGAGGAACAAAAAATGGAATTGGCACAATATTTTAAAAGTATAGTTGATGCAGATCAATGTGCGGTTGTTATTTGCAATTTGGCACATGAGATTATTTATATGAATCCAGCAGCGATTATTCGCTATGAAAAACGGGGTGGGCAGGCACTTGTGGGACAAAGTTTATTGGATTGTCATAATCCACAATCTGTTGAAAAAATTAAAAAAGTTGTCTCATGGTTTGAAGAGAGTACAAAACACAACAGAATTTATACATTTTACAATGAAAAAGAAAATAAGGACGTCTATATGATTGCGCTGCGAGATGAGGACAAAACGTTGATCGGATATTATGAAAGACATATATACCGCAACAGAGAAACCGCAAAAAAATATGATTTTTCGGCATAGTGAGGGCAGAATACATGATTGTCAGAAAACATTTTCGCTTTACAGGCAGAGTACAGGGTGTGGGATTCCGTTATCGGGCGAAGTATGCCGCAAACGGAATGGGAATTACAGGCTGGGCAAAAAATGAATTTGATGGTTCTGTCGAGATGGAAGTGCAGGGGACAGAGGAGGCAATCAACAGAATGTTGGTGATGATAAACAAAAGTGACTATATTAGTATTGATTCTATTGAAACAAAGGAAATACCGATTGAGAAGGAAGAGCGTTCGTTTTATGTGAGGTAGATTATCTGTGCAATGAAGATTGCAGAATAGGAGAGAAGAATGGTAAAACATGTGATATTATGGCAATTAAAAGATGAGTTGACCGATAGTCAAAAGATAGAAGTAAAGGAAGAGATTAAGGCAGGGCTCGAAGCGCTTCATGGAAAAATACCAGGTTTGATTGATATAAAAGTGGAGATAAATCCGTTGTCATCTTCCAATGCAGACGTTATGTTAGATTCTACTTTTGAGAATGTGGAGGGATTAAAGGGATATGCAGTGCACCCTGAACATGTCGCTGTGGCAGATGGTAAAGTGCGCCCTTATACGAAGACAAGAGTTTGCATGGATTTTGAAATATAAAGAACTATTAAGAAATTGAATTGTTTCTAAATACAGAGAACAGTATTTCTTTATGAATGATTTATAAATAGGAATAAATATATAGTATTTTTAAAAGAGAAAACCTTTTTAACTTATTTTTTGTAAGAAATGCACAAAAATATTTTTGAATGAAAACTATTATAAAAAAGTACTTGCTTTTTTATGAAAACTGTTGTATGATTTAATAGCTGTCGGCGATACAGAAAGTAGACAGTAGAATATAACAGTTATGGCTCGTTGGTCAAGCGGTTAAGACGTCGCCCTCTCACGGCGAAAACAGGGGTTCGATTCCCCTACGAGCTGTTTTTCATTTTATAGTTAAATTTGTTATGGCTCGTTGGTCAAGCGGTTAAGACGTCGCCCTCTCACGGCGAAAACAGGGGTTCGATTCCCCTACGAGCTGCTGACTGTTTAAGACAGCCCAACTCAGTAAGAGCACTGCAAATACCGGATGCACGGTGTTGTGGTGTTTTTTGTTATGTGTATGGGAGGCTTCCTCAATAAATTCAAAATTGTCAATAGAAAACTATTTTGAAAATAAGGCTACC
>DEPD01000016.1 GCA_002358575.1 Lachnospiraceae bacterium UBA3401
TGCATCAATTGTTGCAATTCACACCCAATCATCCTAAATCAATACGAAATCTGGCATGGGTGTGAATTGTAACCTATTAATAATTCTTATAGAAACCGATACTAAAAGACTTGATGTATTTTATGTAAAAAGTTATAATAGTCAATATATACCATAACATGATAACTGAAAGGACTGTTTAGAAATTACTTCCAAACATTTCCTGCCAACTCCGGGAAGGAAGGTACTAAAATGAAAAAAATATTTACGCAGCGGCTGTTTTTCTATATGCTTGTCGCACTACTCATCACAATCACAGCCGTCTTTGCGTTGCAGACATTTGTCAGCCAATCAAGCAACACGATTGCAAGTCAGACAAAGCTTGAAGATGTTCGCTCAAAGCTCGCTGCCAACGAGACAAACATTGCACAACTCACCAAAAATCTAAGCCAAGATAATCTTGTAAAAGCAAGAGCCTTTGCCGATATCCTTGCCGCAGATTCTTCCATCAACGGAAACACAAATAAACTCAATGCAGTCAAAGACCGACTGATGGTCAACGAGCTGCATATTATCAATGAAAACGGCATCATTACCAGCAGCACAATCGATGCATACATTGGTTTTGACATGAAAAGTGGCGAGCAGTCCAATGCTTTTATGGTCATTGCTAACGATCCTTCTATTGAGATTGTACAAGAACCACAAAGAAATGTGGCAGAAGGAATCGTGATGCAGTACATTGGTGTTGCCAGAACCGACGACAAAGGACTTGTACAGGTCGGTGTGCGCCCAGAAGTACTCGAAAATATGCTTGCTGGAACAGAGATTTCTGTTGTACTCAAAGATGTTGACTTTGGTGAACGGGGGTATGTCTACGCAATTGATAACACTAGCGGACTAATCTTGGCACATCAAAATTCTTCCCTGATTGGCACACGCGCCACGGATGTAGGATTCCCGTCAAAACTTGTCGGCAAAGGAAAAGCAGTTATTGATGGTGAAAAAGGTTATTATGTAGCAGAAGAGTCCAATGGTCAAATTATTGGAACTTTTATGCCCTCCAGCGAATACTATGCTGGTCGTACAAGTCAAACTTTTGTCGTTTCTCTGAGTATGCTCATTATATTTAGTGTACTGCTATATATGATTAACCGCATGGTAGATGATAAGATTGTGCAAGGAATCAACCATATTTCCAGTTCCATGCACGCAATTGCAAGCGGAAATTTTGAGATTACTGTACACGAAACTGGAAATCCCGAGTTTGTGATGCTCTCTGACAGTATCAATAAAATGGTTCAAAGTATCTGTCAGAGCATTCGAGAAAACGAACAATTAATCGCACAACAGAAACAGGATATGAAACACAATCAATTGCTGATCGAGAATGTTAAGAACTCCTGCAGCGAATTGAATCAAGTATCCGGGGAAACCCTTGAAAATGCTGACAGCATCTATAATGGAACGGGGGAACAAGAAACTGCTGTAGAAGACTTAAAGCAAATTATGCAGCAACTAACCGAGGAACTAAACAGTAGTGTGCAGGTTTCTGTCAGCGCCACCGCTGAGACAGAAACCACCTCAGAAAAGATTATTCAAACACAGTCCCGCATGAAGCTTCTGACAGATTCCATGCAAAAAATCAGTGATATGTCCATAGAGATTGAAAAGATTATTGGTGAGATTAACTCCATTGCACAGCAGACCAATATGCTGTCCCTAAACGCTTCCATTGAGGCAGCAAGAGCCGGAGAAAAAGGAAAAGGATTTGCCGTTGTGGCGACTCAGGTTGGGGAACTGGCAGCCAGAAGCGCACAAGCCGCCAGAGAAACCAACGAACTGATTATGAACTCCATCAATGCAGTGCAGAGTGGGCGCCAGATTACTGACCAGACTGTGGAAGCGTTCGACATTGTAGTGGAAAATATTCAGAAAACCAACCATAGCATCGAGACTGTCACTGGAATGGTTCGTCAAAATGTAGATATTGTGTCACATGCTGTTCGTCAAATTGAACGGATATCCGGCGTTGTGGAAGAAAATGTCCGCATATCACAAAATACAAAACAAGTCTCCTCAAACATGGCAGAAATTACCGAAAAGTTGTTAGGTCTTGTGACACAATAAACACAATAGAAAATAGCTGCATTGTCTATATAAATTATTGTACATAGGAATCTACATTATACGAAGCCTGCTTTTTAGCAGGCCGCATCTTTTTATTCAGCAATTCTATTGTAAAATGCAAAATTATAATGCACTATATTAGTACATATTAGTCATTTTTTAATAATCTATATTAAAAACATTTATAGTTCATATGTTCATTAAAATAGTGGGAATTATATACCAAAATGTCACTTTTTGGCATTTTTTATACATAGATTGTCATAATTTACACCAGAATAGCCTAAAACAAACTAAATTTTTCGAGAATGTGAATTATAACAAAAACACAAAATAATACAAATATGCACCAAAAATATTGGACAAATTTAATAAATCGTTATATAATTCACTATATATAATTTGTTCTGCGCACAAATCCTTTCCCAGTGATAAGCGAAGACGAATGAAACAAAAATTGTACTATAACAAAAGTAAGGAGAACGAAAACCATGTTAAAAAAACTGAATAATCTACAAATCAGAGACCGGCTCACCAGAGCTTTCATTATGGTTGCAGTCATTCTGACCATGGTCTCAGCCGTAGTCTTGGTCACCATGATCGCTATGTCACGAATCTATGCTTCTACCATCGTTGATTATGGATTTGCACAGGGTGAC
>DEPD01000189.1:0-1496 GCA_002358575.1 Lachnospiraceae bacterium UBA3401
TTTTTCTACAGTTCCTAATATGGAACCAACAGTAGAGTAGCTACAAAATAATAATGAATTAGACAGACATAACCAGGGCTGTCATTTGTGCAGGATACAGCCGCCGTAATGGCACCTATGACTGGTGGGATACAGGCATACACATACTTTGCCCTGATACCTAAGCTTTTTTCTAGAAGTTTGGTTATAATTGCGGATAAGCCTGACAGCAGGAAAATACATTCGCGCATACTGCCATTTAAAAAATCATAACAAAGGCCCATCCTGAAATTGCCACCACCAGAATATAAAGAAATAAAATGTTGTTGATGAGTTTTTCCTCATTTTTTATTGACTGTAAATGCATGATTCATTCCTCCTATGTAACTGTTGTAAATACTATTTGACAGTGCTAGATGTCTATGGAGGGTATCTTTTTGTCGGTATATAAAATATGATTGATTAGCCAGCCTAGCAGAAATTCCAACAGTTCTTGCAGATATTCCTGGGGGTTTTGATCAACTTGGTTGAGATCAATGTTGTCAAGCTTATTGATAAATGCTTCATGTGCGCGTTTCTGTGCACTTAACCCCTCATAATGGATGGCTTCCATATACTCTTCCTCGTCGGCAAAGTGTTCTTTAGTGTATTCCTTTAGCTCGTTTAAAATTTGAATAATATTGTCATATCCTGAAAGGCTGTCAAGGGATTTCACAAGCTGATCAGCTTTGTCAACAATGCGGAAAAGCTCTCTGTGCTCAGCGTCAACAAGGGCGATACCTGTTAGGTAATCATCTGTGAATTCACAGGGATTTTCGCGGATCATCCACTCTTCTAGTGGTGGCAGCTTTCCAATCATAATGTCACTGCTGAGGATATGGCGGTATAGCCATTTTGCGAGGAAACGCACGAGTTCTGTGAGTACTCGCTGCTGTTCGTTCTCATCATCAATATTGACAAACTCGTACTCGCGTATTTTATCGCGGAAAAAAGCGTGTTGTGTCCGCTGCCGAATTAGTTCCGGGTCACGGATCTGCATCATATACTCTTCCTCATGTGTAAAGTGTGTTTCTGCATAATCATCCAACTCTTCGAGAATGTTTTTAACTTCTTGATAGTAGTCACTATGATAATCCGTACATGCCAGATTATAAGCCTTAGAGAGTAGCGAAAACAATTTGCGGTGTTCATCGTCTATCATGTCGATTCCAGTTATACAGTCCTGCGTAAATTCAAATATCATATTTTTCATCCTTTCTAGCCGTATTATTTCGTATAGTATATCACATATCCGCGAGTTGTGGGGAAAATTTTTCTGTAGTTTCAAAGAAATGGAGAATTTCAATAGAGTAGAAAAAAGTTTTTCCTACTCGCTGCGAAATTTGTGTGCATAAAAAGCCATTCACAAATGCTCATGTACGGTAAAGAAGCAAGCAACCGAAAACAGGAGATAGACCGCCAGCACCACATTATTCTGAACCAAAGAAGCCAAAGATCAAAAGACAAGCATTGTGGAA
>DEPD01000189.1:1925-3258 GCA_002358575.1 Lachnospiraceae bacterium UBA3401
GTTACCCACAATTCCATAAGACAGCCAGTTATACACATTACAGCACAATGCCAACTACTGGGAAATCCCTTTCACTTTATTTCCCCAAATCATAAAACATTATTTTTTCGGTTTTGAGATATTCATAAAACTTGACAAATTCCAGAAACACTGTATAATACAGTATTGGATAATACAACTGCGGAGGTAAATTATGTCTACGATTGATTTAATTATTTTAGGCTCATTATACCAAAGTCCTAAAAGTGCGTATGACTTACAAAAACAAATTGAATCCCAAAACTTGTCAAGGTGGATAAAAATTGGTTCTTTTACTGTTTACAAGAAAGTGGTTCAATACGAAAACAAAGGATATGTTATTAGTGAAACTGTTAAGAACGGTAATATGCCCGAAAAAACAGTGTACACAATAACACCAAAGGGAAAAGAAGTTTTTAAAGAATTGATGACTAAATTTTCTTTAGCTGAAACAAGAGTGTTTTTAGATTTTAATGCTGTTATTGTGAATATGGATTTGCTTGATGAAAGTTCTGCAAATGAATGTATTGCAAATATTAAAAACAGTATTCAGAAAACTAAACTGCAGATTATGGAGCAACTACCAACACATAAGGACATTTCATTATTTGGGCGAACTATAATGGAACAACAATTTTTGCTTTTAGAAACATTAGAAAAATGGGAAGAAAATTTTGAAAAAGAATTGGAGAAAGAAAGGGAAGAAAAATGAGCATGATGTATTTTATATTTTTTAATTTGGTAATTTATTTACCGTTCCACTTATTTGAGGAAGCTATTGGTGATTTCCCAAAATGGATGTATGAGCATAAATGGTTGCCCTATCATATGACGCATGGACACTGGATGGCGAACAATCTATTTATTTACTACCCAATGCTTCTTGTACCAGTTTTTTTATTTGTGTTCAATAATAAGTTCGTCTGTTTTGGAGTGGCTATTTTTATATGGGGAATCATAAATTTTGGCGACCATTTTTTCTATACAATCAAAGATAGGAAAATCTCTCCGGGGTTAATAACTGGAACGCTTTTTCTTGTTAATTCGATATTCGGATTAAGAAATTATTATTTGTCAGATTACTTTTCTGTATATCAGTTGATAATAGGAGTTTTGATTGGTGGTGTGCTATTTGGTTTGCCTATGGGATTATGTATTGTTTTATATAAGTTTTTTGATAAGTATTTCAAATAAATGTTTAAAAAGCAACTATAAACCATGCAACGCTCTATGTGGGAGAAAGGGGGAATTATTTATGCCTTGCACTGAAGTGCTATAATAAAGTGGGTAAATATAAGCTTTCTCTGTTTCCTGC
>DEPD01000129.1 GCA_002358575.1 Lachnospiraceae bacterium UBA3401
ACTAAGTTAGTGCATATGGGGTGCGCCCCGGCGGCGTTGTCGCTTTTGTCACGAGCAAGGGCACGATGGACAAGAAAAGCCCCGAAGTGCGCAAATACCTTGCACAGCGGGCGGAGCTTCTGGGGGCGGTCAGACTTCCAAACACGGCGTTTAAGGAAAATGCGGGGACGGAAGTCACGTCAGACATTCTTTTCCTAAAAAAGCGTGACCGTGTGATGGACATAGAGCCGGAGTGGGTGCATCTTACGGAAAAAGACGGCATTGTGATGAACAGCTATTTTGCAGACCACCCGGAGATGGTCGTGGGGAAAATGGAAATGGTGTCGGGACCCTACGGCATGGAAAGCACCTGCCAGCCCGACACGTCAAGACCGTTTGCGGAGCAGCTGCGGGAGGCGGTCAGCCATATTGACGGGGAGATTGAGGCGGCGGAGATTGACGGACTTACAGAGGAAACAGCGGACAACATAATCCCCGCAGACCCTGACGTGAAAAATTACAGCTATACCCTTGTTGACGATAAAGTGTATTACCGTGAAAATTCCATAATGAAGCCCGTGGAAATGCCCGATTCCATGCAGGAACGGATTAAGGGCATGGTAGCTATCCGCGACTGTACGCAGGAGCTTATCGGTTTGCAGTTGGAAGAATACCCTGACACAGCCATTACGGAAAAACAGGCGGAATTAAACCGTCTGTATGACCGTTTTTCCAAGAAATACGGCATTATCAGTTCGCAGACCAACAGGAGGGCATTCAATCAGGATTCCAGCTACTGCCTGCTCTGCTCATTGGAGAAAATCGACGATGAGGGTAATTTCAAGGGAAAGGCGGATATGTTCACAAAGCGCACAATCAAGAAAGCAGAAGTTGTCACAAGTGTTGACACGGCAACAGAGGCGCTGGCGGTGTCCCTGTCGGAGAAGGCAAAAGTTGACCTTGACTATATGGCGGAGCTTTCCGGAAAAGACATTGATACCGTGAAAGAGGAACTGGCGGGCATTATCTTCCAAAATCCCGTTACGGACAAGTGGGAAACCGTGGATGCGTATTTAAGCGGCAACGTGCGTGACAAGCTGGAGACGGCGAAAGTCTATGCGGAGAACCACCCGGAGTATGCCGTGAACGTGCAGGCGCTCACGCAGGTGCAGCCGAAGGAACTGGATGCATCGGAAATCGAGGTGCGCATCGGTGCAACGTGGATTGAGCCAAAATATATTGAGGACTTCATGCGCGACACCTTTGAAACGCCGCAGCATTTATTTGACAGGAACATGATGGGCATACAGTTCTCCGATGTGACGGGGCAGTGGAATGTGAAAGGAAAAAATGCAGATTACGGAAATTCCCTTGTCAACATGACTTACGGCACAAGCCGGAGGAATGCCTACACGATTCTGGAGGACTCCCTGAACCTGAAAGACAGCCGTGTATATGACACCATAGTGGAGGACGGGAAAGAGAAGCGCGTGCTGAACAAGCAGGAAACCACCATAGCATCGCAGAAACAGGAGGCAATAAGGGAGGCGTTCAAAGACTGGGTATTCCGTGACGCGGAAAGACGGCAGGATTTGGTGGGAAAATACAATAAACTGTTTAATTCCACAAGACCACGGGAGTATGACGGTTCGCACTTAAAATTCCCCGGAATGACGCCGGACATCGAGTTAAGACCGCACCAGCTTAACGCAGTTGCGCACCAGTTATACGGCGACAATACCCTGCTTGCCCACTGTGTCGGCGCAGGCAAGACGTTTGAGATGATTGCGGCGGCAATGGAGAGTAAGCGTCTGGGCTTGTGCCAGAAAAGTTTATTTGTCGTACCGAACCATTTAACGGAACAGTGGGCAGGTGATTTCCTGCGGCTGTATCCCGGTGCGAATATCTTAGCGGCAACCAAGAAGGATTTTGAGCCTGCAAACCGCAAAAAATTCTGTTCCCGTATCGCAACAGGGGACTATGATGCGGTCATTATCGGACATACGCAGTTTGAAAAAATCCCTTTGTCGCATGAGCGTCAGGCGGCGATCATAGAACGTCAGATAGACGAAATCGAAACGGAGATTGCAATGGCAAAAGCGGACAATGGGGAACGCTACACAATCAAGCAGATGGAGAAAACGAAAAAATCCCTGACGGCAAGGCTTGATAAACTCAATGACACCACACGCAAGGATAATGTTGTGACCTTTGAACAGCTTGGCGTGGACAGACTTTTCGTTGATGAAAGCCATAATTACAAAAACCTTTTTTTATACACAAAAATGCGTAACGTGGCGGGTATCGCACAGACCGAGGCGCAGAAATCCTCGGATATGTTCGCCAAGTGCCAGTACCTTGATGATGTGATATGTTGTGAACTGTAGATGTAAACATTTTCGGCAAACGCAGTATTTTAGCGGAAATGGGGCATCTGCTAAAATACAACATATGCGGCTGGCTCATTTGTGGTGAATGGAAACTTGCAGATGTTGTGGTAAAGAAAGTGGGTGATAGCTCTTTTTATTCGTATCTGTAAACAGTTTAGCACAAAGAAAGGCGGTTGTATATGGAGATTACATATCATTGGGAAGGCGATTATCTAATCCCTGATCTCAAACTTTCGGATACAATAGAATATCAGATCGGGAAGTATGGGAGAATGAGAAAGCGGTTTTTGGAAGAAAACCACAGGGGCATTTATTCTTATATGCTTTTGTCGGAAACCTTATGGAAGCATCTTGCAGAGATTGACGAGGAATGTAATGAAATGATGGACAGGCTTGTAAGACAGATGGCAAAAAACGAGGGTGTGACGGAGCAGCTAAAATCCGATGACTGGCTGCTTTGGATTCAAAAAACAAACAGCATCAGGAGCAGGGCGGAGGAAATAGTGCTGCATGACTTGATTTATTCTCTTTAATTTTGTGGAAATCCCGCAGGTGGTAGCAGGAAGCGCAGAAGATGTCAAGACATCGGCTCTGCCTCGCCTGCGGCGGTCTTGACATCTTCTGCGCTTCCTGCTATGGGGTAGTTAAGGGGGAACAAAGTTCCCCCATTGCATTAGAAATGCCAATGGCGGCATTTTGAAAAAATCAAAATCGGGGATTGACAGGACGGGAAAAATAGCTTATTATTGACAATAAGAAATGGGTTTTCACCGTACATCTTGTTACGGCTTGCTCGTTTCTTTTTTTACTGCCAAAATGTCATACAGATATTTTTTGCCGTTTTCAGCGTGGTTGATTAGAAGCCGGGCATGGAAAATATTGTATCTGACGAGTACGTTTTCTTCATAGACCGGGAGGGCAAAACGGACATCATACCTGTACCAGCCGAATTTGGCATTTTTATTGTGTTTTTCCTTGCGGTTTTCCTCATAAGCCGGATTGGATGCTATCTGGATCAGCTCCGGTATTGCAGTGGCGGCATTTGCCTTAGCTTTCGCATTAGCCCCCATAAGGCTTTTACGGCTCTCTGATTCCGTGTATTCTTCCGGAAGTTCATTTCCGATATAAATACGTTCTGCACTTTCTTCAATTTCGTAATAGTCACCGACATATCCCTCAAGATATTGTTTTACATCATCCCAGTCAATCTGCCGTTTGCCCTTGAAACGTATATCGTTAATCAAGGCCAGCTTTTTACCGTCAGCATCGGTTATGATATTTACATTCCTGTTTTCAATCATCGTTTTTGTTCCCCTTTTTCTTTTCTCTTGATTTGTATACATTATATTGGTTTTTACATTGCGGACTGCAAAACTCATTTCCTTTTCTGCTTGCAATAAAAGCTTTTTTACAGTGCTTGCACATCCGCATATCGCTGTCCTTATCCGTGAGCATGAAGGAGAAACACATCTGAACCATGATAAGTAGGGAATGGAAGTCCCATACAATGACGGGCGCATCCTTTTCAAGTGCGATCCGGTAAGTTGGGGCAATACCGCCGAAAGCGGAAATGCCCTGACGGTACAGGCTGCGGGTATCTTCGTCAAGCGAATCATAATCGAGGTAATAAAGGAAACTTGTCATAAACGTAAACGCAAGGTCAGTAAACTCTTTCACAATCCAGTCGTACTTTTCGGCATATTCCTTCTGGAATCCCATCGTCACAGCCTGCGGCGCATTCCCCATAGCCATTGCGATTGCAATGCCCTCACGGTCAGTCACAGACCATCCCGATTCCACGCCTTTTTTTCTGAAATCCGGCTTATTAAAAGGATAGAAATAAGAAAGGTAATCCTCAGTGGAGAGGGATTCTTCCTTTATAAAGTGGTTCTTGGGAAGATACACGGATTCATAGGTGATAAAATCCGCTGTTGTCGGCAGGGCGGTCATAAAGCCGAGGAAACCGTACTTCCGCACAAAACCGAGGACAGATTCTTTCAGTTCTTCTTCCGGGACTTTGTGCATGGCGGCAAGTCCGACATTTACGGCATCCATAACGAGTTGTCCTGCTTTCTGCATGGGGCGGTACATTTCCGGCTTGGCATCTTTGGAAACGGTTATGTAAAGATTGTCATTATTATCTGTTTTATATTCGTAGTTGCTGTACCGAATCCACGGTGCGCTGGTATGTTCAAATAAATTCTTCATAGAAAATCTGCTCCAATCCATCAATCTATCATATCATGAACTTCGTTCATGATCGGCATTCGCCGTTCGTCAAGAGTGAGCAAGCTCCCTCTTTCCTCTCTTGCGCTCATTGCATCATCTGATGTAATACTTCCTATATTATAAGCAGTTACCTGTTATCGGTCAAGCTGTCTGCTGTCCTTTTTCTTCCGCACGCCATTGTTTAAGAAATATTTTTCATCAATCGTCATCGGAAGGCTGTTCTCTTGTCTGTATGCGAGTATGCCGCCATAAAGTTTCCGTATCTTTTTCAGTGCAGTCTCCCGAATGCCACGGATATTCCGGTCTGACTGTCCGAT
Source organism: Lachnospiraceae bacterium UBA3401 (assembly GCA_002358575.1). Lineage (GTDB taxonomy): Bacteria > Bacillota > Clostridia > Lachnospirales > Lachnospiraceae > COE1. The sequence goes on from DEPD01000129.1 coordinate 4,916, forward strand.
GTTCTCCGCATACTCCGCAGCAGAGTAATCATGCAGGAACAGATAATAGAGCATATTTTTGAGATGCGGTTTCAGGTCTTTTAATATTCTTGATAAATCCGCATCCGTGACAAGTTCATGTAGCGTTTCCGGGCAGTCAAATATGAGGTCAATGAAATCGCCTGCAAGCATGAGCCTTCTTAAAACCGTGTCATAGGAAGGCCTGTCAGAAAGATATGGTTCGTCTGTGCCCCATTCCAGAGGGACAACGGAGCGTCCTTTTTCATGATCCCTTTCCCTGCGTTCCCTGTTAGCATCCAGTTTATCCCACCATTTAATGACTTCCCTGAAATCCTCCTCTGTCCGTGCGCTTTCCTCGATACGCCGGAGGGCAAGCGCACGGGCTTCACGGTGGAGCATATCCCCGTCAGCTTCGGTTATTAAGTTTTGTTCCCTGAATGTCTGGAACTCAGCGTATTTCGGCATTTATAGTCAGTCCTTTGCAAAAAAATAAAATTTTGTAGCAGTTTTTTCAAAAACACTTCCGTTTTTATAGCCGTTTTTCTCCCATTAGTGAAAGATGTAATTCTTTTTATTTAAAAATTGGTTACAAGAAAGGAGAATGGGAATATGGGATACGGATAACACAAAAATATGGTTACAAATAACGGAAGCATAAGAAACATTATAACGGCAGTGAGCCGGATGCGCAAGGGAGGATGCATGGAAACAGTAAAAACGGATAATGACAGGATGATGGAAACCAGCCCGCATGAGGCTGGATTTTTTTACAGAAGAATCGGAGGGACGCTTTTCAAGGTCAGGGTATATACGGGTTCGGGATACGCAGACACGCTGGATGAAAAAATTCCCCGCTTAATTTTGAATGAAATGGTGACAGGCACGGAAAGTTATGTTAAGATGGATTCACCACAGATGAGCCAGCCGCCGGAAAGGAGTTCGGAATGAACAACAGGACGGCTGGTGACAACAGAATAACAGCTCTTTATGAGCGACTCTCAAGGGACGATGATCTTGCGGGGGACAGCAACAGCATAGTCAACCAGAAGAAAATGCTGGAAGACTACGCAAAAAATAACGGGTACACGAACACGGTGCATTTTACGGATGACGGATTTTCCGGCGGCAGTTTTGAAAGACCGGGATGGAAGCAGATGTTAAGCCGGATTGAAAACGGCGACGTCAGCACAGTCATAGTAAAAGATATGAGCCGTGTGGGGAGGGATTACCTTCAGGTGGGATTCTACACCGAGGTATTCTTCCGGGAGAAGGGTGTCCGTTTTATTGCTGTTTCCAACGGTGTTGACAGTACCAACAACACCAGCAGTGAATTCGCCCCTTTTTTGAATATCATGAACGAATGGTATCTTCGTGACTGCAGCAGGAAGATCACCGCAGTTTTGCGGGCAAAGGGGAAAGAGGGAAAACCGATTACGAGCAATCCGCCATATGGCTATGTAAAAAGCCCTGATGACAAAAATCTTTGGATTGTCGATGATGAAGCTGCGGAGGTTGTGCGGAAGATTTTCAGGCTGACAGTGGATGGCATGGGACCGTTCCAGATTGCCAAGCAGCTTACGGAAGAAAAGATTGAGAAACCATCATATTATCAGGCGACCAGAAACAGGGGGAATTATAAAACTATGTGTAATTTTGAAACTCCTTATAACTGGACGGGCGGATCGGTTGCACGGATACTGGAAAGACCGGAATATATGGGAGATACCGTAAATTTCCGCAGCCACAAGGAATCCTATAAGGACAAGAAAGCAGTCAAAAACAGCAGTGACGAGATTCTTGTTTTTCAGGATACCCATGAACCGATTATAGACCGCAGGACTTGGTATATGGTGCAGGAATTAAGAAAAACTGTTCGAAGGTTTGATACCAGCGGGGAAGGGAGTATGCTGACCGGAAAGCTCTATTGTGCAGACTGTGGTGGAAAAATGCACTACCGCAGGGGAACAACGAGGGCAGGCAGGGACTGGCGTGGGATTCCGAACGGGGAAGTCCAACACACATCCGCAGGCTTTAACTGTGGGACATATAACAGTGCCAGAAAGCAGAACAGAAAGGTGTGCTGTTCCCACTCCATCAAAGAGGACACGGTAAAGCAACTTATCCTTGAAACAATACAGTATGCCTTAAAAAGCGTCCGCATGGACGAGGCGGCATTTATAAAAAGTATGCGGAGCGCATCACAGGTCAGGGACAAAGGCGAGGTAAAAAAGCTGAAATCAGACCTTGTGAAAAAAGAGAAACGCTTTGCAGACCTTGACCTGCTGATTAAAAAGGTGTATGAGGACAACGCAATGGGAAAGCTGCCGGACAGGCGATACGAAATGCTTTCTTCCGATTATGAAAAGGAACAGCAGGAGATTGAGATTTCCATGAGAGAAATTCAGGAAAAACTCATGCAGTTTGAAGAAGATACGGACAGGACGGAAGAATTTTTGTTGCTTGTGCATAAATACACTGACATTCAGGAACTTACGCCTGCCATCGTCAATGAATTTGTGGACAAGGTTCTGGTACACAAAATAGAGAAAATGGATGGAGACCGTGTGCAGGAGATTGAGATTTTCTTAAATTATATCGGGAAGGTGGATCTTCCGGCGCAGGAACTTTCGGAGGAAGAAATTGCAGAGGAAGAAAAGAAACGGAAACGCCGCCAGTACAGCAGGGAGTACCAAAAAGCATACCGCAAGAAGCACAGACCGGAAATCCGGCAGCTGATTGAGGGTGCAAATGCCGCAGACAGGCAGAAACAGATAGAGGAAGCGAGGCAGTCAGCGGATGGACTTCTGCTTACAGACAGCACGGAGCAGGTTGCAGCCATAACAGCCGGGGAAAATAAAGTTATCGTAGACGGCAGCCTTCCGACGAAAGAAGAAGTGAAACGCAAGTATGGCAGATAATTTTATTAAAAACAAACCATGAAAGAGAGGATTTTTATATGACAAAGATCAGGGATTACAACATGAACGGGACAATTATTTTAGGCGTGGATGCAGGCTATGGGAACTATAAGACGGCAAGGTGCTGTTTCCCGACTTCCGTGAGCAGGAGCGACCAGCCGCCTATTTTTACAAGGAATTATTTGGAATATGAAGGCAGCTATTACACCATAGGCGAGGGGCATAAGGATTTTGTGGCGGAAAAGAGCATGGATGACGATAATTATATCATTACCCTTGCCGCCATAGCAAAGGAACTGAACGCAAGAGGGCTGTCAACGGCAAAGATTCATCTTGCGGTGGGACTTCCGTTAAAATGGGTTCAGACACAGCGGGATTCGTTCCGGGAGTATATGATGCAGAACCGTCATGTAGATTATAAGTATGCGGGCAGGCGTTATTTGATTGACATTGTGGACTGTACGGTCATGCCACAGTGCTATGCAGCGATAGCGGAGAGCCTGCCGGATTTTAAGGGTATGCACATGGTAGCTGATATTGGGAATGGGACGATGAACGTGATGATACTCAATAATGGCAAGGCAAGCGAAAGCAAATCGTGGACAGTGCGGCTTGGCGTGGGCGAGTGTTTTAAGGTGATCCGTGACCACATCTTAGACAGAAAAGCGGAGGAACTTCCGATGGAAATTATTGAGAATTATCTGCGCTGCGGCGATACAAAAGTGGGCGGGGAATACCAGCAGCTCATGGAGGAAGCGGCAAAATCCTATGTGGATAAGATATTTGCAGAACTGAAAGCGCATGGTTACAATCCTAATCTTATGAAACTGTATGTCATGGGCGGTGGGGCGAAGGTTGTGGAGCTTGTGGGCAGTTATGACAGCGATAATGTTACTTTTAACCATGATATACGGGCAAACGCCAAAGGCTACGAATATTTCTGTTATATGAAACTCCGCAGGCAGAAAGCAATGGCATCAGCCGGATAAGGGGCGCATTTGAATGAAAAACAAAAACCATAATATCCGCTTTAACATGGAAAAAGGGGACGAATGCAGGGCGTGGGAGCTTCTGCACTCCCCAAAGATACGGCAGATGTTCAAGTCGCAGAATAAATTTGTGATAGAGGCGGTCAATGATTATTATAACAGGCGCATGGCGGCAGAGTATGATCCCTATCTGGAAACACGGGAGAAAGAGGATGCTTTTGCAGAGCGTATCGTGGAAGCGGTTGAAAAGAAAGTAATGTCCAATCTCCCGGCGCTTTTTGGTATGTATATGGCACAGATGCAGCTTTTTCCTTTATCCGTTCCTATGGGGGCTTATCAGGCGGCGCAGGGCGGCATGGTGTGCGGGCAGGAATCATTAAACGGCGCAGACAGTGGAAATGTGACGGGCGGCACAGTTTCTCCCGCTGCTACGAAAGCAACGATACGGAATGCGGGGAATATGCAGGAAGAAGCTGTATCAGAGAATGCCACAGAGCCGCCGGACAATGATTTGATTGATTTTGACGCATTTTAATATATTTATAGGGCAGGGCTACGGTAATTAGGTTTACTGTAGCCTTATTTTTGCGGATTTTTTATATCAAAGTATAAATGTAGCCGTATTTTGAAAAAAGACTAACAAAAGGTAGCCGAAAGGCTACAAAACAAGGACAAGGGGCAGCCATTAAAGGCTGCATAATAAAGGGCGGGCATTCAAGCCCGCAAAATAAGGGCAGAAAGCAGCCGGAAGGCTGCAAATAAGGGTGCAAATGTAGCCGTCTGTTTTGAGACTGGAATACCAGTTTTCAGGCAGGCGGCTTTTTTATGCCTGTAAAGAATCTGTTCCACGGACTGCTTCGGAGTGGTTCAGAGAGTGTCAGCAACTAATTTCCGGGGAGGGCGCAAGCTCTCCCCTAAGCCCTCGGCGTTTGAGAGCGAAATACACCCTACGCACAAACCTTCGGTTTATGCTCCGGGGATTTCGCCCTGCCGGGGGCAAATTCACGCAAGTGTGAATTTATACAGTCCGAAAAAACCGGACTGTATTTATCCATGCCGCCCAGAGGACGGGCGCATAGATGGCGCTGCTGCTTACGGCTACATTTCAGGACAGATGTGCAGCATTGCAGAGGGGACTTCACAAAACAAAGCCCCCTGCGGCTGTCAGAAAGCGACAGCCGTAGACTGCCCGGATACGGGCATCGGTTCACAGACAGCCGTCCTATAATGGCTGCTCACAAAAAATGCGGTGGCAGGTTATCCGCCAAAAGAAAGGAAAAGCGTTTATGAAAAGAAATTCATTTATAGAAATGGCAAAGCTGCATGACTTATCAGGGCGCATCACTTATATTTCAAGCCACGCCAAGCAGGAGCATCTCTATGAAGTCTATACAACGGAGCCGGACAGGGCATTCTGGCGGGAGCTTGCCAAATGTAATCAGGAGGAATTTGAAAAAAGCGGCACGAATGGGAAGTGCATTGAGGCAAGGGAGCTGATGATTGCACTTCCGGAGAGTTTTATCAACTATGAGCATGACTATCTTTTGAAAAAGATGGCAGACGAATTTAAGGAAAAGTACGGCGTGGAGTGCTTTGCTGCGCTCCACCACAATAAACGTAAAACGAATCTGCATATCCATATGGTATTTGCGGAGAGAAAGCGGCTGGAACAGCCGACAGAGAAAATTGCCACTCGGAATATGTTCTACAATGAGCAGGGGCGTCATGTGAGGACAAAGAAAGAGATTCTTGACGGAGATGGGAATATCCGTCAAGGCTGTAAAATCATTAAAAAAGGTGAGGTGTATGAACGCAAAATTTTCACTGTCAAAGATGAACGCTTTAAGCAAGAATCTTTTTTAGATGGGGTAAAAGTGTTTTATACGGATTTAATCAACCAGATGGTGCTTGATGATAGGGACAGGTTAAGTATTTTTGATAAAAACGGTCCGTACCTTGCGACAAAGAAGGTTGGCAAAAATAATCCGAAAGCGGAGGAAATCAAATCGGACAATGAAATACGCATGGAGTGGAACAGAACCGTTGACCGTGCGATTGTAAGCGGCGTATCAGAAGCGGAGATTGTGGAGCTTAAAAAGACGGAGATAACGGATAAAGTAAAAGAATCCGTGGAGCAGAACGGACAAAGGCCGGAGCTGTTCGGGGAGATTGTCAGGGCAGCGATTTTGTTGTTAGAACTCCTGATTATGAAAGCCATGCAGAAGGTGATTGATATAGTGGAGAAAGTGATCGGAAATGGTGTCAGTGCCATAAAGGAAACATCAAAAGAAACGGACAGCCGTATCCATGCAGGAGATGATCCAGGATTTCAGCCGGAAAGAAAGGAGATACCATTTCCCATAGATCCGCATCGAAAACTCGATATGAAAAAGAATACAGAATATTCAATGACTGCTTCCAAAGAGAAAGAAAGCATTATTAAACAGGTAAAGGCGGAGCGAAAACCTGTTCTGGTTGAAAAAGAGCAGCCAGCAGAAAGACCGCCGCAGCCAAAACCGTCCGTACTGGCAAGTAAATATCCCCGGCTGAAAGAGATTGAGGGCAGGCTGAAAGACCAGAACAAGGCAATATTCGGGCGTGAAAAACAGAGGGATATGCTGAAAAAAGAATTGTCTGAATGTACGGGCATCTTCAAAGGCGGCAGGCGCAGGGAGTTACAGCAGGAGATCGACAGCTTTGATAATCAGATTTTCAATATGAAAAAGAGGCTTTCTTCTATTGTGAAAGAACATCATTTTGATTCTATGCAGGCATTCTATAAGGAACTTGATGTGGCAAAAAGAGAGAATCAGAATTATGAAGCAGCTTGTGCGGAGTACGAGAAAACTTATGGAGAAAAAGTGGTGGATACTAAGAGCGTCAGAGACAGGCTTAGGCAAAAAGAGAGGGCTATAAAAGAAAGAGAAGCAGGCAGGGTGCATCAGGCAAGGCAAAATGACAAAGGGGCGAGGTAGAATAGGCAGATGGTGGTCTGCTTGTGGGAGAGAGTGTGAGCAGGGACATCCAGTCTATGTTCCAGCATTAGACTTCCCCATTATAACGGAAGAACATTTTCGGGGTTTTCTTTATCATTCCGATGACATCATACCCAGTTTCCTTAACGGAATGTAGGGCGCTTGGAGAGGAAAACCAGCTGTCAAAAAGGACATATTTTGCAGGAATGGCTGCTTTTTTAGCAGATGACAGGAGTTCCAGCATGGCATGTGTTCCTTTCTGCATAGAAAGTGCACGCCGTTTATAACCAACGGTTCTTTTTTCGACAGGCTCTGCTTGATTGATCCAGTTTTTCTTATTTTCAGGTGGAAGAAGCACACTGTTAATCGGAAGGAAAGTACTTCCGTCAGACCATCCAAGCGTGAGCATACGGAAACTAAATTTATAAGTGTGTCTGGCATGGTCATATACTTTTGCAAGAAGTTCCGTTTTTTTTGAACGGTTGCGTTCAAACATAGAATTATCGATGATCAATACGTTGGCGCGGTCTTGTGAATCCAGCGGAAGGATTGCCTCTCTGATGATTCTGCCTGCAAGAATGGTTGTAAAACGGATCCAGTTGATCTGGACCATTTTCATAAAGCGGTATACAGTATCCTTGGCAAAAGCCAGAGTATTTCTTCATGAAATAAGGTTCTTATATGCCTCTGTTTGAAAAAATCAAAAGAAACAGGTACTGAAAGATTTCCACTGCAGGAGTTCCCTTCTTTTTATACGCATTAGCCGTTTTTAATACAGATGAAACATGAAATCTAGTAAAAAATAGTAAAAAATCTTCGGATAGATTTAGAAATTTGTTTATCATTTTGGTTGTTTTGTGTTATACTTTTATTCATAGTGCGAGCTGAGAAATCAGCATAGCTGATTATATAGCAGGAAAATCCTGTCGGGAAAGGTTTAATCAACCGCCCGTACCAAGTCCTTGGAGTCGAAGTGGCAACATCAGATTTAAGCATAGGACAGAGGCAACAGAGCCGAAACGAAAGTGAAGTGATAGAGCTTGCAAATTAGTATGAGGTCGGAAATGGTCGATGCGTTTGCGTTCGTAGCAGACAACATCTCTGTAACCGCTATGGTGAGGGACAGGGGCATCCCCCAGTCCGAGAGCTTGGAGAGGTTGATGAGAAATATATAATACAGAACAGTTGGGGTCTTATTATCCCCCTGGCATAGGGTATGATGTACAATTAAGGGAACAAGAGAGGAAATTAAATGGATAATAGGAAGTCTGAAGTGCTCATAGTACCAAAGAAACCGTTAATAACGGTGGAGGGAAGGGGCACACCTTGCAATGAAAGAATATTGGGTTGAGTCGTATGCGTTAATAGTGCATGTACGGTTCTAATGAGGGGTATGGGGAGCAATCCCCATATCTACTTGAGGCATGAGCCTGTGGTGTTTTAATTGTTTTGAACAACTCAATTATACCAAACCAGATGGTTTCATGCTATTTTAATGCCAGTAATTATTGAATGTTCAAGGTGCATAAACACTTATTCAAGTGCGAAGTTTGAGTATAAAACAAAAATTGGGGGAGGATATGATGTGTTTCATATAGGGATATGTGATGATGGAAAAGAAGTCTGTGCAGAACTGGAAGATATGATTTATAAATTGGGAAAAAAGCATGGGGTAGGGCTAGAAACAAGTGTATGGTTTTCCGGAGAAAGTCTTTGTGATTTTTTAAAAAGGGAAAATACTTTAGATATGCTGTTTTTGGACATAGACTTAATTACCACAGACGGAATTCAGGTAGGTAATTTTATACGAGAGAAAATGAAAAATTTAGAATTAATTATCATATATATTTCATCTAAAAGCAGTTATGCAATGCGGCTTTTTGAGGTGCAACCGATAGGCTTTTTAATTAAACCATTAAAGACAGAAACTGTAGAAAATGTATTTTTAAAGAGCATTCATTTTTACGAATTGAAAAATCAAAAATTTGAGTATTATTCGAAAGGTTATTTTTACAAGATTTCTTTTCGAGAAATTATATTTTTCTATAGCCAGAATAAGAAGATTAATATTGTTACAAGAGAGGGCGAAAGACAGTTTAATGGAAAACTGAAAGAAATAGCTTCAGAATTACCACATAATTTTATCATGATTCATCAGTCTTATATTATAAATTTAGATTATATGGTAGAGTGTTCCTATGAAGCAATCAGAATGCAGGGAGATAATTTATTGAGTATTAGTATTCCATATCGAAAATTAGTAAGGGAACAGATTATGAAATATAAATGGGAGGAAAAATAATGTGGCAGAAATGATTACGGTTTTAAGCACTAACTTATTTAGAACATTCATTCTCAAAAGATTCATGTCAATATTTTTTGAAATAAATATTGAAGAAAAGGGAAAGGAGAGGATATGTTATTTTGTTTTCTTTTCACTGACAGTATTAGTTCATTCGTTTTTTCACTTTCCCGTATTAAACATCATAACTAATTTATTATTGATTTATTTTATTACACGATTATATGTGGGGGTAGAGAAGAAAAAAGTATTGGTTACTCTTTTGATATATGGAATCAATATGTTTTGTGACATTATAGCAGTATATTCCTTTGGTAATTACATGGTAGGTGAAGAAGCAAATGGAATGACAGTATACATTACTACTTTTTTAATACTTATTTGTGAATTTGTTGTAGAGAGATTTTTGGTGAAGAATAAAAGTAAGGATTTTATACCATTTCACGGAAACATATTAATTGCTATCCCTGCTATTAGTATAATGATTTTACTAATATTGGTTATGAACAACCTGAATAGCAGAATGATACTAATTTCTGTAAGTGTTGGGATTTTGCTTATTAATCTATTAATATTTTATTTATATGGTGTTTTAGTTGATGCTTATTTAAAGTTAGAGGAAAGAGCATTATTTGAACGACAGATTGCTAGCTATGCCAATCAATTAAATATTATGACACAAACGGAAGAAAAAGTAAGAACACTAAAGCATGATATGAAGCACCATTTAAATGAATTAATGATTTTAGCGAGGCATCAAAATGATGATAAAGTAATGGACTATATTTGTGATATGCAGGCATATCTTGAAAATCCACATGAGTATATCAGCAGTGGAAATCAGGAAGTAGACAGTCTGATGAATTATATGCTGAACAGAGCAAAGACAGTTCTTAATCATGTTAATTACGAGATAAATATCCCAAAGGAATTGGCAATTCGTTCCTTTGATTTAAATGTCATTGTCGGGAATCTATTGGAGAATGCGATAGAGTCAGCTGAGCAGTCAAAGGAAAGATGGTTGGAACTATTTTTAAATTATGAACGGGGTATGCTTTTTATTCGTGTCAGAAATAGTTATGATAATGCAATAAAAAGAAAAGGAGAAATTTATATTACCACAAAGAAAGAGAAGCGGATTCATGGAATCGGATTGCAAAATGTCAAGAACGTGGTTGATACTTACAAGGGGGATATGCAGATATCAGACAAAGATAATATTTTTGATGTAAAAATTATATTATATGCTTTATTGTAGAAATAGAAAATTTAACAGACACTTACATATTATTGCCTCACATCGTTTAGGTTTACCAGACCTATTTCAATGGAGAGGCTTTTTTTGTACAAATTTCGCCCTAATATATATGAATTTCGCCATTTGGAAAATTAAGATATGAAAATATGATATTATCAAAAAAACAAATGAATCATTATACAAGTGAGGGATACAAAATGAAAAAGCATAACAGATTAAAAAAGATAATTGAGAAAATTGCAATCAGGGCAGCGATTTCTGAAGCAAATACAACATGTCCATTTATTAATTATCAACCAGAGATACCTAAGGCGGTAAAAAAATTAAGGAAGTTTTAAAGATGAGTATTCAGATTGAGCAACTGTCAGAAGAAGAGCGAGAGGAAATCATAAATTATGGTATTAGAAGAAGTATAGTTATATCTATAAGCACCATAGTTACAATAATGGCGGGGTATCTGTTGGGTATAGTATGGCAAAGTATATTTTTTTTATTTTGCTTTAGTGCATTAAGAAAATATGCAGGTGGGTATCATGCGGATACTCCCATAAGATGCTATTTTCTTTCTTTCATTACTCTGTTTATCGCATTGATGGGAATTAAAATATTACAATGTGATGATAATGTAGGAATTTTAATTCAAACAATCAATTTGCTTATAATTATATTCTTATCTCCTATAGACAGTGTTGTGCATAGATTGGAGTATGAAGAAAAGAAAGAATACGGAACAAGAGCTAAAAAAATAGCATTAATTTATTATGTACTATATTGTATTTTAAAGAAGGCATCAATTGTGTATATATCAACGCCTATCGCCGTTGCATGCTCAATGGTTGGAATTTCTTTAATAGGAGGGTATATAAAATATACTTGACAGTTGAAAGTTCTCAATAAAAAATAACTCTTTCACATGAATTTATGGTATCTTTAAGTTACCAATACTTAAGAAAGATACGAACCACGGAAAGAGTTATTTCATGTATGAGTTTACCATACTTTCCAGTGGTTTACCATACGATTATGATTAATTTTATTGAAAATGTTTTATGCCTCTTTGAATCCTGTTTCTCACGTAAAGCCGCTTTCCGCTGGTTTATAACTATTACTATAGGGCTTATGCTTCGTTCTGATAAACTTGGCGTTACCTCTGTCATACGTGACCTTGCCCTCTCTCCCGACTGCTATGACTCCATGATTCATTTTTTTCGTGCTTCTTCATGGTCTCTGGATTCCATACGCAGCTGCTGGTTTTCGGCTGTCAGGCAATACGCTCCCTTATATAAAGAAGGAAATCTCTATATCCTTGTAGGCGATGGCGTAAAACAGTCCAAGGAAGGACGCAGGATGCCAGGTGTGAAAAAACTGTTTCAGGAATCCGAAAATTCCGCAAAGCCGGAGTACATTCACGGGCATATGTTTGGCGGACTCGGTATCCTGGCAGGAAACGTACGCAGCTGGGCATGTATTCCTTTAAGTATCCGCCTCCATGATGGTCTCCAGGCTGCCACGGAGTGGAAGGATGCGGCTGTTTCCAGCTCCTCCCATGTAATACAGATGGTAGAGGATGCTTATCAGGCTGCCCTCACATTTGGGGATTCCCTGCTCCTGATGGATAGATACTTTCTCACTGTCCCAGCTCTTGAAAGACTGCAGTCCCTTAACAGCAGTGGAGACATACGCATGGAGATCGTTACTAAAGCAAAAAAGTCTGCTGTCGCATATGAAAAGCCAGGCCCCCGTAAATCCAGAAGGGGACGGCCGCCCAGGAAAGGAGCTGCTGTTCACCTCAAAGAGCTGTTTATATCCCGTGCGGGAGAATTTCAGAAAGCAGAAACGGAACTTTATGGTAAAAAGGAATCCATACGGTATTACTGCATTGATTTGTTATGGGGACAGAAGCTGTATCAGGAACTTAGGTTTGTCCTGGTGGAAATGAATGGTATCCAGAGTATCCTTGTAAGCACCAGCCTTACACTGGAACCATTATCCATTATTCGGCTTTACAGCTACCGTTTTCGTATTGAATGCACTTTTCGGGAACTGAAACAGCAGGTTGGTGCGTTCTGCTATCATTTCTGGTCAAAGCACATGCCCAGACTGAATTATTACCAGAAGAAAGAAGAACTGTCTCCACTTGAATGTGTTGAAGGGGAAAAGTCCCGCAAAAAAATACTGGCAGCTGTGCGCGCCATAGAAATGCATATGGCACTGTCCTGTATTGCAATGGGGATCCTGCAGAGCATAGCTATCCTTTATATTGGAAAAGTAAGTTCCTGTCAGCTGCGTTATCAGAGAACACCTTCAAAAGGAAGAGTATCAGAAGCCACTGTCATGAGCTATCTGAGGAAACATTTTTTCCGCCTTTTAGGTCAAAGTCCAGAATTACGTATAACGCAAATAATTCAAGAGCTACAGAACGAGTCAGGAATCTACTGGGATTCACTGGCTTCTTAGTGGTACAAACTTTTTACTCTCAAGAAAATATAGAAAAGTCGCAATGAGTACAGAATAATTAATAGAAAAGATCATATTTGATATTATCATTCCTTGTTGAGGAGATAATATAATCATTAAAGGAAGGAGGACAAGGTTATGGATAAGATGTTTGTTCAGGTAAACGTAGAGGACAAAGAAGTTAAGGACAATGATGGATTTATCTTCTGCGGACATTCAGACTCTTGTGGATCAATCGAAGGTATTTGTCAGCCGTTTATCCATTAGTGTACGTAAAATCGGGTGATATTAGTTTTATAATAATATCACCCGATTTTTCTGATTGGAGGGAAAAATGAAAGTAAATAGTACATTCAAATTAGAAAAAATAAATCATAGATACTTTGCATTTGATGGTGGTACAGGAAATATTTTTGAAATTAGCGAAATATTATATGAAATACTTTTAAATAGAAATGAAAAATTAACAGAAAAGTTTACAGTGGAAGAAATAGAAAATGCAGAAAAAGGGCTACTTGTAGCAATGAATAATGGTATATTATCAGAACAAAATTTACTACTAAGGACATATCAAAAAATAGGTGGGAAAAATGTGCACTCACTTAATACATTGTTCCTAAATGTCGCTCAAAAATGTAATTTGAAATGTTCGTATTGTTTCGGAAAAGGGGGAAGTTATGGACTCCAACAAGAAATGATGTCAATTGATACTGCACGTAGGTGTGTTGATTATTGGTTAAAAAATATTGAAGAGAAAAAGCAGAATATCGTTGTAAGCTTTTTTGGGGGAGAACCACTCTTAAATTTAGAAGTAATTGAATTTGTTGTACAATACATAAATTCAAAAAAGCAAAGTATTAACGGAAATGTTAAATATATGATTACTACTAACGGAACAATATTAAATAATAGTATTATAGAAATGTTTATTAAAAATGATTTTTTAGTAAGTGTAAGTTTAGATGGGATTTCAAAAATTCACAATAAAAATAGAGCGTTTGCATCAGGGAAGGGAAGTATGGATCTAGTTGCAAAAAACACAAAAAAACTGTTGGCTCATATTAGTAATTTAAATTGTCAAATAACATTACGAAGAGAAGATATTCCTTTTTTAGAAGAAGCAGTTACTGCTTTATGGGAAATGGGAGTAGATAAAGTTTACTCAAATATAGTATTTGACAAAAATGAAATATATCAAGAAAAAGATTATAAAGAACTCAAATTCCAAACTGAAATATTGAGTGATTTAATGTATCAGCACTTGATTTCTGGAAGTAAGAATATTTATGGCAACATATTTGATTATATGCAAAATTTACATACTAGAAACTATGCAATTAATTGTTTCGTTTGGAAGGAAAAGATTGCAGCATTCGCAAGTAATGGAGACGCATATTCGTGTTATCGTTTAGTTGGGGAGAATGATTTTTTGTTGGGAAATGTTAGGCAACATGATTTCACAGTATTTTCTAAACCTTTCGAGAAACAAAAGGTTGCACAATGTCAGAATTGTTATTGCCAATTATATTGCGGGGAAGGTTGTCCGTGTGAAAATTTAGTATACAATTCGGATATTAATATACCTGCTGAAGAGTGGTGTGAAAAAAATAAAATATTATTTGATATTAGTCTTAGATTATACCTGAAGATTAAAGTAAATGAACCCGATTTATTTAGAAAACTTTGCAAATATTGGGAGGAAAACAGATGATAGAATATAATGCTGTAGGGCTGCTGTATACATATAAATGTACGGGAACTTGTGAAATATGTGGTTTGAAATGTGGACCAAACAGAAATGAAAAAATGGATTTGGAAGTAGCAAAAAAGGTAATACGAGATTCTGCTTATAATGGAATTAAACTTATAGGAATTACTGGTGGTGAACCATTTATCTATTATGAAGAAATTTTAGAATTATGCAAGTTGGCTTTTTCATTAGGAATGCAAACAACATTTACAACTAATGCTTTTTGGGCAACTGATAAGGATGGTACATTTGAAAAATTAGAAAAACTCAAACACTATGGTGTAAGAAGTATAAAGGTTAGTTTGGATGATTTCCATATGAAGCATATATCTACTGAAAATTATCGAAGAATTTTTAGAATTTCCCAGATGTTAGATATTAAAGTTTTGATAGGTTGTACAATTTTAAAAAATGGAATCGGTAATCGGCATGTTTTAGAACATTTTGATGATGAAATGGCTAATATTTTATTTTGCCAATATAGAGCGTATCCAATTGGAGATGCAGTAAAAATACCAAAAGAATTGTTCTATTTGAGTGATACAATTAGAGGAAAATGCAATGAAAGCAATATGTTACTTATTGAACCCAATGGTACAGTATATCCATGTGGAAGTGCTTGTGTAATGAGTAGTATAAGAAGTGTGGGAAATGTTTATGTGGATTCATTTGAAACAATTTTGGTAAATGCTAAAAATAATATATATACTAATTATATTAAGAAAAATGGTTTACAAGTGTTGATTAATACTATTAGAGATATGAATCCTGGTTTGGTTGACAATTGCCAATATGTAGATATGTGTGATGCATGTAGTAAAATATTCAGTTATTTTGATAAGAAAGTTATTGATGATGCTATAGAGAAAATAGAGGGGAAAATATGATCATATATAATACGTATATGTTATTAGAAAACGAAAAAGAAAATTATGTATATATTGCTGAAACAAATAAAATTTTTAAGATAAATTTCTTAATCAAGGATGTGCTATTAAATAAGCCAGCGACTGAAGAAGAAATGTGGAAAAGAGTTAATAGGTATGATATAAAAGTAGATATACAGGAAATGATTGATAAATTAGAAGAAATGAAACTGATTTATGAAAGAGGAGATAGAATACGAAAAATAGAGATAGAAAAATTAGATATATGTGACATGACATTATTAGTAACACAGAAATGTAATTTAAGATGTGAGTACTGTTTTGGAGATGGCGGAGAATATAAAAATATAGGTATAATGAGTTTTGAAGTTGCAAAAAGAGCTATAGACTTTTTGTATGAACATTCTAGAAACACAAAAGATATTGTAATTCTTTTTTTTGGAGGAGAACCTTTAATAAATTTTGAAGTAATAAAGCGTTCGGTGGGGTATTGTAAAGAAAAAGATATATTATATAATAAAAAAACTCATTATAGCATAACAACTAATGGAACAATTACGGACGATGAAATAGTACAGTTTTTAAGAGAAAATAATTTTTTAGTGCAGGTTAGTATAGATGGAATAGAAAGTGTAACTAATGCAAATCGGTTTGATATTCATAGAAGAGGTGCGTATTCTAGAATACTTGAAGGTGCAAAAGCCTTACAAGATAAGATGGTTGTAGGAGCAAGGGGTACAATTACACCTGCTGGTTTGAATGTTAGTGAAAATGTTACACATTTGTTGGAGGAAGGATTTGCATATGTACATTTGGCACCAGCAAATAATATGTTAAAGGAAAATGATTTTGAAAAAATAATCGAAAATTATTTTTTATATTGCGAAGAGTTTGAAAAATTATTATTAGAGCATAAATATAAAGAGTGTATTGCAAGACATAATCTATATAGTATTTTAAGAGAAATTCATGAAGGAAAGAAGAGAAATGTTTATTGTGCAGCAGGTTTTAAAGCAATATCTATAGATATTGATGGATATATATATCCATGTCATCGATTTGTGGGTGATAAGGAGTTTTGCATGGGGGATGTTTCCACTAATGTATTTGAACATGATGTGATATATAATCAATTATATAAAATTCCGGAAAAATGTAAATATTGTATATGTCAGTCTATATGCTCTGGAGGATGTATGCATGATAATCTTTTGTTAATGAAAAATATAAATATACCGGCAGAATGTAATTGCAAATTGCAAAAGTTTTTAACGGAACAAGCATTAAAAATATATATTTCTTTAACTGATATAGACAAAAAGTATTTGTTTGGGGAGGAAAGTTGCTATGGCGGATAATTATATTTTGGAAATGGAGAATGTCGATAAAATATATGGTTCGGGGGATAGTGAGGTAAAGGCACTGAATCATGTAAGTTTTTCAGTACACAAAGGGGAATTTATTGCTATTATAGGTGAATCGGGTTCTGGAAAAAGTACTTTACTTAATATTGTAGGGATGTTAGACAGACCGACCAACGGAAAAATAGTAATTGATGGGATAGAACAAAGAGAGATGACACTGGATCAGCAAGCAGTATTTAGAAGAGAAAACATAGGTTTTATTTTTCAATCCTTTAATTTGATTCAGGAATTAACCGTTGAGGAAAATATAATTTTTCCCATTTCATTAGGGCATAATAAGCCGGATAGAAAGAAAATAGATAGTATTATAAATAAATTGGGACTGGAGAAAAGGAAACAGCATTTTCCATCACAGTTATCGGGCGGGCAGCAGCAAAGAGTGGCGATAGGCAGGGCATTGGCAACAGAGCCGAAATTGATATTAGCAGATGAACCGACAGGCAATTTGGATAGCAAAAATAGTCAGGAGGTTATTAAAATATTGTGGGAAATATCAAAAGAATATGGCAGAACAGTTTTGCTAATTACTCATAATCATGATATTGCCAAAGTAGCAGATAGAATACTGTATGTAAAGGATGGTTGTGTTAGTGAAAGAAGATAAGTGGAAGAATAATTATTTAGAAATCATATATAAATATTATCGTATGCATAAAAAGAAAACAACTATTACAGTGGCATGTATTGCGGCGGCTATTTGCATGATTACAACGGTATTTAGTTTGGCGGATATTGGAATAGATGTTGAAATACAGGCCGTCAAGAACATCTATGGAAACTATCATATGAAAGTGGAAAATCTTTCTTTTGAAATTACTGATATAGAAAAAATAGAAGGAATAAGTCATGCAGGCTGGTTGGTTGAGTTACCAACAGGAGAATTGAAAGAGAAAGAGTGCAGGATACTATGCGGAGATGCGGATATCATACAGCAGTTTGATGTCAGACTTTTAGAAGGACAATATGCAAAGACCGGAGAAGAGGTTGTTATTGATAAAAAGGTTAAGAAGGATTATGCTTTGAAGGTAGGAGATGTCCTGCCAGTTAGGTTGGAAGGAAAGACGTATAACCTGGACATTGTAGGGGTATGCGATACCTTTTCTTCCCTTACAGCAAGAGATGTGTATGGTCTTTTGTTGTCTGTAGAAGGCGGAAGGATACTGGGAAATAGTTGTGGGGATTATTATATTACATGTCAAAATGTGGAAGAAATCGATGAAGTAAAATGTAAACTTATAGAAGAGTATCATTTGGAAGAAAACAGAATACAGTTAAATGAAATATTGTTGGCAGTTATGGGAAAGGGGAAATCTGTCTTAGCCGCTAATTTATATTTGATAGCGGGTATTTTATTTTGTCTTGTATTTCTTGTAAGTATTCTGATGATTACAAATTGCTTGAATATAAGTGTTCATGAGAAAAAGCAATTATATGGCTTACTTAGGTGTATAGGAGCAGATTCAAAACAATTAAGAAGATGTGTGCAGAAAGAAGGAAAAATACTATGGTGTCATAGTATACCCGCAGGGATTGGGAGCGGGGTGGTTTTGACATGGTGCTGTTTATTATTGCTACGACTTCTTAATAAAGATATGTTTGAAAATATTTTTGTGTTTCAAGTCAGTATAGCAGGGATTGTGATTGGAATATTTACTGGTTTGGCAGCAGTTATGATAGCGACAGTGAGTCCGGTAAGATATGTATGCAGTATTCCGCCATTAACAGCGATAAATGAAGAAACTTATCAGAAAGATATAAAATGCCGAAAAAAAAGAAGGACGATAAAAATTCCAGTAGAATTACTAATTAGCCTTAGACAGACAGGAAGCAATAGAAAATCACTTGGGCTTATGATAGCTTCTTTTGCAATGAATATTGTTTTGATTTTTGCTTTTTCTGTTATGATTAACTTTATTTATGAAGGTTCATATTTTACAAAGCCATATAATCCGGATGCCTCTATTTATAATAAAGAAGGTAAGTACTATATTCATGATGAAGTAAAGTGGAAAATAGAAGAAATAAGTGGTGTAGAAAGTGTTGTTGGACGTAAAGTAAACAATGCAGAATTGGAAAAAAATGGAAATGTATTTTCTACGTTGCTTGTATCATATGACAAACAGCAATTTGAATGGATAGAAAGCAAAATAATTTCTGGGAAATTAAATATAGGCAGGTTATTAGAAGGAGAAGAAATATTAGTTGATGAAGAAAGTGGTTTAGAAGTAGGAGATGAGGTACTGATTAAAGGTAATGGAGGCAATACAATAGCGTGTGTAGTAGGAGGAGTATTAAGGAATTTTCCATATGATTCGGCTGACAGTGTGAGATGCCTGCTTGCAGAAGCATTGTTTCAACAGGTAGTAGGAAATATGGATTATTCCATACTGGATATAAGATTTAGTAAGGGAAATGAGGAAGTATGGGAATTAATGACTAAAATTATACCAGAAAAATTTAGTATATTTGATTACCGACAAAAAAAAGAAGAAAGCAAAAACCAATTTTTAACAATGGCAGTCTTTGTATATGGATTTTGTGGAACTATCATAGCGGTAACTATCTTTAATATTATAAATTGTATGAGCATAAGTGTTTGGAATAATATGAAAAAGTATGGGATGATTTGTGCTGTAGGTGGGACGACAAAACAATGTAAAAAGATAGTAATACTGGAGGCTCTATTATATGCATGTGGAGGTGGGGCGTTAGGAATAGCAATTGGTGTACCTTTACATTATTATCTTTATAGTCATCTAGTTGCTAAGTATTTTAATACCGTATGGAGATTACCTGTTGAAATGATAATTACAATTATTGGAATTACTATATTTACAGCAATTGTATCATCACTGATGCCTTTGCAAAAAGTTAAGGAAATTAACATAATAGAAATAATTCGACAAGTATAGAGAGGAATACAATGAAAAAGAAAATAAGACTGTTGACATTTGTAATATGCATATGGATGATAATCGGATTTAATATTGAGGCTATGGCAGCAAATAATGCTTTAGCAATACAAGTAAATGATGATTTTGGTGAACTGATAAAGATTATTATTGAAATTAAATCGAAAAATCCAGAAAAGGGAAATGAAGAAATAGAAACGCTTATAGTAAGACAGGTTTCTATGAGAAGAGATAGTGGTGTAAGTAATATTTGGAATTCTCTAACGGATACAGAAAAAAAATTAGTCATTAGATATCCACTTGATGCATTAAAAGTAAATACAGCCAAAAATATTGCAACTACACAGACAGAAAAAAAGTTTGGTTATAATGGGCTTGGTGATAGGAGTGATGCATTTAGACATGGTATGTGGAATGCAGAAATGGTTATATTAATCGGAAGTGAGAAAGCAGAAATGTTTGCAACGGCTCACGAGGATAAGGATATTACGGGTTTGGAGGTAGATGGGCATACTAAATTAGAACATAAAAATATGGACATACATAATAATGCAGAAGGTAGAATTATTGGGGAAAATAATAAAACAGCAAGCGAAGAACAGCTAGCAGAAATAATTTATAATGCTGTATATGATGAAAATACTAATTTTATTTGGCTTAATAATTAATTACTAAACTCAAATGAATATTCTTGCTTCAAGAAACCTCCATTCCGGAATTTTGGAAACCGGTGTTCCGGACGCGGAAACCGCCATTGATTGGCTTGATTGTCCTGCATCAGAAATGGAATTCTGGTCAAGTCCGAAGCCGTTTTACGGTGCGTTAGCAGGCTTTACAAGAATGGAATTTCTGATAGTCTATGGAAGCCAATCAAAGCAGAGCAATCGGTTAAATTAAGAGTTTACGATTATAAAAGTTTAAAAACACACTTGACAACACGTCCCTGAAATAACCGGAGGCAGGGGCATCACTTTCGCAACAGGCACGCCGATCAGTAACAGTATGACGGAGCTTTATACAAATATGCGTTATCTCCAGTATGGCACGCTCCAAAAGTTAGGGCTTGGACATTTTGACAGTTGGGCGTCCTCATTTGGCGAAACGCAGACAGCGATAGAATTAGCGCCGGAGGGAACAGGCTATAGGGCAAAGACAAGATTCGCCAAGTTCTTCAACCTGCCGGAGCTGATTGCATTATTCAAGGAAAGCGCCGACATTCAGACACCGGATATGCTAAAACTGCCCGTGCCGGAGGCGGAGTATGAAAATGTTGTGCTAAAGCCGAGCGAACACCAGCAGGATATGGTGGCTTCGCTTGCGGAACGTGCCGAGGAAGTCCGCAACCGGAAAGTGGACGCAGCGGTGGATAATATGCTTCGGATTACAAATGACGGCAGGAAACTGGCATTAGACCAACGGCTAATCAACGATATGCTCCCCGACAACGAAAATTCAAAAACAAGCGTCTGTGTAAACAAGGCGTTCGAGATTTGGGAGCAGACAAAGGAACAGAAGTCGGCGCAGCTCATCTTTTGCGACTTATCAACACCAAAAGGAGATGGTACATTTAATGTTTATGAGGACATTCGCAGCAAACTGATTGATAAGGGTGTCCCACCGGAGGAAATAGCTTTTATACACGACGCAAATACAGAGCAAAGGAAAACGGAGCTGTTCGGGAAAGTCAGAAGCGGACAGGTTCGTTTTTTATTGGGTTCGACGCAGAAAATGGGAGCCGGAACCAATGTGCAGGATAGGCTGATAGCGTTACATCATCTCGACGTGCCTTGGCGTCCGTCGGAAGAAGGACGTGCTAAGCGATACATCAACAAACCAAGCAAAATCAAGGCATTCCGCAGTTCAGTAACAGCATGGTTGACAGGGCATTACAGGAAGTTACAAGGAAAACTGAATATGGAGCAACAACACACTGGAGAAGGGATTGCAAAATGCAGTCCTTTTTTGATATGGAAAAGGAGAATATCAGATTATGACGGATTTTATAAAATATGATGAACTGCGCTTTACATCAAGAAGCTCCGTTTGTTATTGTGTAAACAATGAGAGATAAGTAAAAGGGGGATAGCTCCATGCCAGACAATGAAGGTAAACAAGAAAGCCGCTTATTGAGGAAAAAAGGGGTAAGATAAATTGGCAGTGGAATTATCATCAGGTTTTTTCATCAGGGTCAAGACCATCAAAGAAATCGTCATAGGTACAGTTATAGATTTTTTTAAGCTGGATCAATACGCTGATGCGGATATTCAGTTCGCCGGATTCATATTTTTCGTAAGTGGTTCTGCCAATATCACAGGAGCGGCGTTGCAGTTCGGCACACAGTTTTTCCTGAGAGAATCCATTCTTTTTACGTAGTTTTCTGAGATTTTCACCCATATTAAGGTCACGTCTTAATTTTTGTTCCATTTTTCCTACTATCCCAATTCATTATTCATTCTGACCAGTATTGGTTGCATTTTTTATTATTCTATGCTATATTAGATAAAAATATTGACACTTATACTGGTCAAAATAGCAAAATTGGAACTTAAAGAAAGCATTACCGTGAAAATGGTATGTCATGTAATGTGTAAACGAGGAGGTAAAAAATGGAACTTGGAGATTTTAAGGACTGGTTGTTTGATGTATTGAATGAACAGAACAATGATATTATCGTGGACATTGACACGAACGAAAAATCGAACACATTCCAGTTGGATATGGTTGGTGGCGGCAGGTTTGAGATAGAATGCCGGAAATTGTAAGGGGAAATATGGATAAAAAAGACAGGACACTGACAGTGTATGGAAAAATGAGCAAATCTGATAAGACGATTCCGCAGATTAGGTTTGAAGGACAATGGTTACAGGCACTTGGGTTTTGTGTGGGTGACAAGATAAAACTGGATTGTAAGGAAAACAGAATAATCATTACAAATCTATCGGAAAAGAACGGATGATAGCTGGGAGGGATACCATTGGAGAATGGCTGTCCCTCTTTTGCTTTGGTCATGAAAAAGATATTTATGCATAATATCCCTTAAAATTTTTTGAACGGCGCAGGAACCGCATCACTACCATTTTTTCGTCATCAGGAACTTTGGAATAATTTATGCCATTTCGTTTGCACAAGAGGGCAAAATCTTTTTCAGAACGACTTCCTTTGAAATTTTTGTATGTTTCGAGGTCACTCTTAATGCTTTCAACAATGGAGGTTTCAGGTGCGGTTTCTGTTTCCCCAGCGTGGGATTTCCGCAGGTCTTTGATGATTTCGCCGAGGTCGGACTGTATGACGTGCCGGAAAAACTCGTATTCGTCCACATAACAGGCATTCAGCTCCCTCTGTGCAAATTCGTCCTCATCAGGATGGTAGTTTTCCATTACCTGCTGTCTTGCAAAATCCACAAGGGAATTAAGGGTGTGTATTTGGCTCGTGGCAATCCCGTTGACATATATTTCAATGTCTGCCATGTATTTTTCAAAGGCAGGGTGTTTAATGATTTCGCACAGCAGGCGGTGATTGAAATGTCCGTTTTTGAGAAGTTCTACGGTATCATCATCAAGCTTCAACACAGACAGGTCGGCATCGGCTGCCCTTTTGGTGTCCGTTATCCCAAGCAGGTAATCCGCTGGTACATGGTAGTATTCTGCAAGCGTGCGCAGGTTTTCCCCGCCTATCTCCCTTGTTTCATCGGTTTCATATGTGCCGAGGGCAGAACGGGATATTCCTGTGGCATCTGCAAGTTGTTCAAGGCTTAGACCATGCTCCACACGCAGGTCTTTGAGTTTTTCCGGCAAAGTAAGTTTACATTTCATTGATAATCACTCCAATCAGACATACTCCCCCTTACAAACCTCTTAGTGACGGGATATTTTGCACCTGTCTTTCTGTCAAGTCTGGGCTGAAAGCCCATTCATTTCAGACTTGACAGAAAGGCAAGGGGCATAAATACAATGGCACAAGAGGTTGTATGGGGTGGCATACGGTAAAATAGATAGTTCAATTCTACCACAGATCTCATATCCATGTGAAAGAATTGTGTGAAATAGTGGAGAAAAATCATTTCCCGTATTGTGGAAATTTGATGTTTTTATGCCGGATTTCCATATTTCGGGAAATACGGGAGAGAGGGGGAAATTGTGTGATAATGCTTTTACAGACGAACATTGACAACTGAATGACCGTCCGAAAGGATACTGCAAGCGGAAAAGTGGGCGATGACCAATAAAAGAGCCTGCCAAGCAGCATGGAAACGTCATACGTCACAAAAGGCGGACTGGCAGGAACAAATAAGGGGAAAGCGGCAATTAAAGAGGGAAAAATTTTTGACTTGTTTTTGGATAAATAATTTATTGGAATAAAAATATTAAAATAAGATACTTCTCTGTACAGAGGGGTTAAAGGAGGAAATATGAACCTTACAAGGTATGAACAGGAAGTAGTGATTAACATGAATGCAGATGAGGATATGGCAACGGTCTACAGTGCCAATCCTGCATGGATTAGGAAAATGGATGCGTTAGTAAAAGAGTTTCCTGATATTTTTCATGTTAAGTGGCAGACAGAAATCAGTAAAACTTATGAAATGCCTAAGAAGTTAGTGCGTATCGGAAAACCAAGGGAATTATCCCATGCACAAAGGAAAAATTTAGAGAAGATGCGAAACGTAAAAATGAAAAGTGTAACCTAATAAGGTAAAGCAAAAATTTGTTGAAAGTATTCGCTTGATAGAATATAATAAAAGCAGTTGACCATATAGTATTTGGAGGGAACTGTATGAATTATGCAACAACAGTAGATAAAGCAAAAGAATGGGGAATTTCACAACGCAGGGTGTCTATTTATTGTAAAGAAGGCAGAATAGAGGGTGCAGAGCTTTTGGGAAGGACATGGTTTATTCCTAAAGAGGCAAAGAAACCAATAGATCCACGCAGGCAAAGAAAATTGGATGCGGCAAAAGAGAAGTAGTATGCAAGGGAGTGTGTGGCGAATGGGAAAACGTGATTTATCAGAAGAAGATATTAAGGCACAGTATATCACACCAGCTATTGAGAAAGCTGGGTGGGATATAAAAAAGCAAGTGCGGTTTGAGCGTCCTTTTACGGCAGGGCGGATTATTCTTAGGGGAAACGTGACAGGCAGGGGAAAGAAGAAACGGGCTGATTACCTGTTGTTTTACAAACCTAATATTCCGCTTGCCATTATTGAGGCAAAGGACAATAACCATACGCCCGGCGCAGGTCTGCAGCAGGCGATTGGCTATGCGGATACGCTTGACATTAAATATGTGTATTCCTCTAACGGGGACGAGTTTGTTGAGCAGAACTTGATTACCGGAGAAGTGCGGAATGTTCCGCTTGATGCATTCCCGTCCCCTGATGAACTGTATGCAAGATATAAGAGGGATATGGGGATTTCAGATGTGGGCGAGAAAGCCATGCTTTCGCCTTATTATTGGATGCCAGGATATAAGAAACCACGTTACTATCAGAGGATAGCAATTAACCGCACAGTAGATGCAGTGGCAGGAGGAAGAAACAGAATTCTTCTCGTCTGTGCAACCGGAACAGGTAAAACTTTTATGGCTTTTCAAATTATTTACAGGCTGTTACAGGCTGGAATCAAGAAAAAAGTTTTGTTTCTTGCTGACCGCAATAATCTTATTGAACAGACAATATCAGGTGACTTTAAGCCTTTTGGCGGAAAAATGACAAGAGTGGAAAACAGGACACTGGACAGCGCCTATGAGGTGTACTTGTCGCTATATCATCAGCTTTCCGGCGAGGATAATTTAGAAACATTCAAGCAGTTTAAGCCGAACTTTTTTGACCTTATTGTGATTGACGAGTGCCACAGGGGAAGTGCAAAAGAGGAGTCGGCATGGAGAAAGATTCTTGATTATTTTTCATCGGCAACGCACATTGGCTGTACTGCAACGCCGGTTGAAACAAAACAGGCATCGAACCAGACCTATTTTGGCGAGCCTGTTTATGAGTATTCTCTAAAGCAGGGGATTAATGACGGTTTCCTTGCACCATATAAGGTGATTCGTGTGGGGCTGGATAAAGACCTTGTGGGATACAGACCGGAGGCGGGAAAAACGGATGACAAAGGGTATGAAATCGCTGACCGTGAGTATAATATTAAGGATTTTGACCGCACATTAGTTTTAGACCAGAGGACAAAGGCTGTTGCGGCGAAAGTGACGGAGTTTCTGAAAAAAACAGACCGCATGAGTAAAACCATTGTGTTCTGCGTTGACGTGGAACACGCTGAACGGATGCGGCAGGCACTGATTAACGAGAACAAAGACCTCTACAAAGAAAATAACAAATATATTATGCGGATTACCGGGGATAATCAGGAAGGCAAGGAACAGCTTGGAAACTTTATAGACGAGGAGAGCGATTATCCGGTGATAGCGGTTACAAGCAGGCTGATGACAACGGGTGTTGACGCTAAAATGTGCAGACTGATCGTGCTTGACAATAATTTCAGCGATGAACACGGCATGACGGAATTTAAGCAGATTATCGGGCGTGGAACAAGGCTTTTGGAGGAAAAGGGCAAGACCTATTTTACAATCATGGATTTCAGGAATGCAAGCCGCTTATTTGCGGACAAGGATTTTGACGGTACGCCGGACGTGGTAATTGATATTCCGGATGGGGGAGAGATGGTTGATCCGCCAGTAAATCCGGTTGATTCATTATCGGAGATGGAGAACGATGAACCGATTCAAGACGTACAGAATATTCCGGTCACATCTCCCCTTGTTACGCCGCCGGACGTGGATATGCCGAGGAAATACTATGTAAGCGACGTAGAAGTGACAGTTATTTCGGAAAGGGTGCAGTACATAGACAGAGATGGGAAACTGATAACGGAAAGCCTGATTGACTATACAAGAAAGAACATTCTAAGCCAGTATGCAAAGCTTGATGATTTCCTAAGCCGGTGGACTAAGGCGCAGAGGAAACAGGCAATCATTGACGAACTGAAGGAGGAGGGCGTTCTTTTGGACGCAGTGCGTGAGGAAACCGGAAAGACGGATATTGACGATTTTGACTTAATCTGCCATTTGGCATATGACAAAGCACCGCTTACAAGGATTGAGAGGGCAGACAGTGTGAGAAAGCGGGGTTATCTGTACAAATATGCGGAACTTGCGCAGAAGGTGCTTGGCTCATTGCTTGACAAATATGCGGATGAGGGGATTCGGGACATAGAAGATGCGAAGGTTTTGCAATTAAAGGAATTTGCCGGATACGGCAGCCCTATGAAAATAGCAAAGGCTTTTGGGGGCAAGGAAGGATACCAGCAGGCAGTCAGGGAACTTGAAAACGAGATTTTCAGCGCATAGGAAACCGCTGACAGTTTCATGATCGGAGGATATACAGAGCGATGGCAGTAATAAATTTTGTAAAGCGTGTGCAGGACGTAATGCGGAATGACGCAGGCGTAAACGGCGATGCACAAAGGATAGAACAGATTGTATGGATACTGTTTCTGAAAATTTATGATGCAAAAGAGCAGGAATGGGAATTTGTCAATGATGATTACAAATCAATTATCCCGGAAGGATGCAAGTGGAGGAACTGGGCAGTGGACGAAAAGGACGGTGATGCGCTTACAGGCGATGCGTTATTGTCTTTTGTAAATAATACGCTTTTCCCGACACTTAAAAACCTAGAAATTGACGAGGGTACACCTATGAACCAAGTCATGGTACGGTATGCCTTTGAAGATGCAAATAATTACATGAAAGACGGCATTCTTTTAAGGCAGGTGGTCAATATCATTGATGAGATTGATTTTACCGAGTATGAGGAGCGCCACGCATTCGGCGGCATCTATGAAAGTTTTCTGAAAGATTTGCAGAGCGCTGGAAATGCGGGGGAGTTTTATACGCCGAGAGCCGTAACGGATTTTATGGTGGCTGTGGTAAAACCAAAACTGGGAGAGCGGATTGCCGATTTTGCCTGCGGGACAGGCGGATTTTTAGTGTCCGCCCTGAATGCACTGTATGAGGATGCACAGAAAAGCAACGAAAACAGGGAAATCTACAATAACAGCGTTTACGGGGTGGAAAAAAAGGCACTCCCACATATCCTTTGTGTGACGAATATGATGCTGCATGATATTGACAACCCAGAGATTATCCACGGAAATACGCTGGAAACGGATTATAAAGAGTACCGAAAGCAGGAGAAATTTGATGTGGTGCTGATGAATCCCCCTTATGGTGGAAATGAGAAAAACAGCGTAAAAGCGAATTTCCCGATGGAGCTTAGGAGTTCCGAAACGGCGGATTTATTTATTAATATCATTATGTTCCGGTTAAAGAAAAAAGGACGCTGCGCAATCATCATTCCAGACGGGTTTCTGTTTGGCACAGACAATGCAAAGGTCAATATCAAGACAAAGCTGCTTACAGAATTTAACCTGCATACAGTTGTAAGAATGCCGTCAAGCGTATTTGCACCCTATACAGGCATTACCACAAACATCTTGTTTTTTGACAATACATATCCTACAAAGGAAACATGGTTTTACCGCGTTGATATGCCGGAGGGGTACAAGCATTTTTCAAAAACAAGACCGATGAAACTAGAGCATTTTGCAGAGGTGTTGGATTGGTGGGACAACCGAGAGGAGATTGAGATAGATGGTTTTCCAAAAGCGAAAAAGTATTCTGCTGAAACGCTTTTGAATGAGATGAACTGCAACCTTGATTTGTGCGGTTATCCACATGAGGAGGAAGAAATCCTCGCACCTTTGGATTTGATAGAACAGTATCAGGAAAAAAGGGCGGCACTTAATGCAGAGATTGACAGTGTACTTACACAGATTACTTCTATATTGGGAGGTAAAAAAGCATGACGGCGCAGGATTTAAAGAATAGTATTTTGCAGCTTGCTGTGCAGGGTAAACTTGTGGAGCAGAGAGCAGAAGAGGGTACTGCTAAAGAATTAGTAGAGCAGATAAGAATAGAAAAGGAACGATTGATTAAAGCGGGGAAGATAAGGAAAGAAAAGCCATCGCCAGAGATTACAGAAGAAGAAATGCCGTTTGAAATACCTGAGAGCTGGGAGTGGGTAAGGCTTAATGATATTTGTACAAAATTGATTGATGGAAATCATAATCCGCCTAAGGGGGAAAATGTTTGCACAGAATATATTATGGCTTCATCAACAAATATAAATAATGATACAATTGTTGAATTGGATAAAGTCAGATATCTTACGAAAGAGGTTTTTGAAAAAGAGAATGAGCGTACAAAAGTAACAGAAGGAGATATTTTTTTAACTTCAGTTGGAACATTAGGTAGAAGCTGCGTGTATAAGGGTGGTTGTAACATATGCTTTCAACGAAGTGTTTCAGTCATTTGTACATTGCTCTTTAATTATTATTTGAAGTATTTGTTTGATTCTGCATACTTTCAACATAAAATGAAACGAGAAGCAACTGGAACTGCACAAAAAGGATTTTATCTTAACCAACTGGCAGTATCTTTAGTTCCTGTACCACCATTAACCGAGCAGAAACGTATTGTAGCAAAAATTGAAGAATTACTTCCCTATATAGAAAAGTATGATAAAGCATATTTCAAATTGGAAAGGCTTGATAAGAAATTTGCAGAGGATATGCAGAAGTCAATTTTACAATATGCCATGCAAGGAAAACTTGTAGAACAGAGGGCAGAGGAAGGAACAGGCGAGGAACTGTATTGTCAGATACAGACTGGAAAGGAAAAATTGATTCAGTCAGGGATAATTAAGCGGGAAAAACCGTTGCCGGAAATAACAGAGGAAGAAAAGCCGTTTGATATTCCTGCAAGCTGGAAATGGGTAAAAATTGGCGACATATTCACGGTTATTAGAGGTTCTTCGCCAAGACCAAAAGGAAGTCCATTATATTGGTCGGACAAAAAAACAGATTACAATTGGATAACAATAAAGGATATAT
Source organism: Lachnospiraceae bacterium UBA3401 (assembly GCA_002358575.1). Taxonomy (GTDB): domain Bacteria; phylum Bacillota; class Clostridia; order Lachnospirales; family Lachnospiraceae; genus COE1. Next base: position 34,754 of record DEPD01000129.1, read on the forward strand.
CAGCATTTTGTAAAGAAGGAGTTTTATCACAGACAATAGAATATTTGACACAAAAAGGTGCTGAATTAAGTACCTATGTTGGAAAAGATGAGTTAATTATAGCTGTTAGCGGTTCAACTACTGGCAAGCATTGTGTTCTTGGTATTTCAGGATATATTTATGACGGTTTGGCTGCAATATTAAATCCAACAAAAATGATAAGTTGTAGCTATTTATCTTTATTTTTTGATTGGGTATATGAAAAATTGAATGCTCAGAAAGTGGGAAGTGCATTTCCGAATATAAATACGGATATATTGAAAAATACACTGATGCCGTTGCCGCCATTGCAAGAACAAATACGGATAGTGAACGAAATGAAAAAAGTAATGTCATATTGTGAAAGAATAAAGAAAAAATAGAATTTAGGGAGGAGATTACTTTGAAAAAGTGGGTAAAAGTAATTGGATTTATATTAGCGGTCTGCTTGGTTCCAGTATTCATAGATAAATTGATATTTGGAAATAATATCTCAAGCAATATATCTAACGAAACATGGGCAGGATTTTTAGGAAGTTATATTGGCGGAATAGCAACGTTGATAGCGGTGTTTCTTACAATAAATGACAGTAATAAAAAACTGACAGAACAGAGAAAGATAGAGAAAGAAGAAGAAGTCAATCGGAGACAGCGAGAGAAAGAGGAGGAAGATGCTCAGAGGAAATTTTTGATCAGACCATATTTAGAAACGCATCATAATTTTTTTAATCAAGAGGCAATAGTATTGGATAATGATAGAATATTTGATATTATTAAGAATGTTGTTCAAAAGATGCGATATACTTTTAATCATATTGACAAACATTTGATTCAATCAAGACAGTCTGATTCAAAATTTGTATACTTAAAATATTCTGTTAGAAATATTGGTGCAGGCAGTGCTGTTGATGTAAAAGTTGTCATTAATAATTTCCCAGCAGAAATAGCAATAGCCAAAGATGAAACGATTAATTTATATTTGTTGATAGATATGCAAGAAAGTGATGAATCTATATTGGACATAAGAATTGATTATTGGGATACTGAGCATAGGGCACATTATTCACAAAGGGATTGCATAGTGATACACATAGAAGGCAGTCATCAGAGCGTTGAGCCACGAGAACATACATATCCAATTGAAATATGATTTTATACTTTGTTAAATGAACACTTAGAATAAAACATAGATATTTCAAAAAAATTACGGCGTAACGGGCAGAAAGGAGAAAGAATTAGATTGCAGAAATTGAAACGAATAAAAAGAATTTTTCAAGCTGTGGCAGATTAAAAATGTCACAGCTTTTTGCGTAACATAGTAAACAAAACTATAGCTGTTCGCAAGGGCGGCTACAAAAGTCGGCAGTCGAAACTTTTGTAAGAAGTTGTATCGGGTGTCGGCTTATATTTTTATAAAAATCTCCGATGGAGAATTTTATAAAAACCACAATAAGCGTCAGCTTATTCGGAGGGGAGTACAGAGGGCGAAGCCCTTTGTGCAAGGGTACAGGGAGCGCAGCTTCCCTGTGCAGGTCAAGGGCGGCAGCCATTGCCCAGTAGAAGTGATGCCTGCGTCACTTCATACTGGGTATTGCCTGACGCTGAAATCGGCAGGACTGGCAGCAAAGCTGCCTTTCTCCCAAAGCGGAGCTTGGGAGAAAATGAAGGGAAATGCCTGTCCACTGCGAGCAGGGTTTTTTCTGCACTTTGGGTATCAGCACATTCTCAAGATTTGCTATAAACCACTAAACTAGCTTAGTAAAGCAAAATGAGAATAGATAGAGTTACCCAAACATCAGAAAGAACCGCGAGCAGGGGGGACAGGCATTTCCCGTTGGAGGGACACTGGAAAGAAAGGGGGGAAAATTGCGATTGAATGAAACTGACAAGGCATAATGGCAGAACAGGAAAAAATGGCACTTACAATCCCAAGCATAATGACCGCAGATTTGATATTGAAAACAGTGAGCATATAGATGCGGACAGGGCAAATCAAAATATTTATTGGGACTGCTACACCGGATTTTCTTCTGCAAAAATAAGGGAGCATGACAAAGAAAATGATTACTCCTTTGAGAAGATTGAACAACTTTACTACTTTGAACATTACGCAGACCACATACAGGCACAGAACGAAAGAAATGAAAAAACAAGGCACACCGAGCGCAACAGGACAGTCAATGATTTATTGACGAATAACAAGACCTGTCCGGAGGAAAGCATTTATCAGATTGGAACGATTGATGAATCCGTATCGGGTGAACTGTTAGCCAGGATTGCAGCAGAATTTTTTGCAGAGATGGAAGAAAAATTCGGCTCTCATGTACACATACTGGATTGGGCGCTGCATCTTGACGAAGGCACTCCGCATATCCATGAAAGGCACGTCTTTGACTGTGAAAATAAATACGGAGAATTGTGTCCCCAGCAGGAGAAGGCGCTTGAAGAATTGGGCATACCATTACCTAATCCCGACAGGAAAAAAGGCAGGAACAACAACCGCAAGCAGACCTTTGATGCGGAATGCCGGAAGATGCTTTTCCGTATCTGTGCAAAGCATAATCTCCATTTACAGATTGAGCCGACTTATGGCGGCAGGGGATATTTGGAGAAACAGGATTTTATCATTGAAAATCAGAAAGAGAAAATCTCTGTGCAGAAAGATATTCTTTCTGAAAATAAACAGGCAATAGAGGAGCAGGAGAAGAAAATTCAGAAGGCAGAAAAAGCTGTTTCCCAAAGGGAAAAAGTGATTGAAAAACAGGATATGCTGATTGCGGAGAAAAATGCCGCAATCATGGAAAAACATTCTGCACTTGAAGCAGTCATAATGCAGCTTGCGGATATGGAAACGCTGGTTGATGAGGTGGCAGGACAGGCATATGAAAAAGCCTGTGAAGTCGTAACCGATACCGTCCGACAGGAAACACAGAAAGAGGACATAAAAATCCTTGATGATTATTCAAAATGGCTGTCCGCATCGGAACGCACCGCCGATAAAAAACTGCGGGATTATGCTGTAAGGCGTTTGGAAACATTAAAAGAAAAATTCATGAAATCCGCAAAGGGGATTATGGAGAAGGTTACGAAATCCCTTCAGGAACCTGAACGGAAGCAGGAAAATCTCGAACAGGTAAAAACAACAGCAAGAATATCCCTCAAGGCACAGCTTAGTGCCAATAAGAAATGTGTTGATGATTACAAATCACAGCATTACGGAACAAACACAAAACAAGCCAAAAAAGATGAACAGTCTTTATAAATGGCAGATTTACGCAGTGTTAATCGCTGCGTTTACACAGCGTCAGGGCAATTATAAACCTACAAGGGGAAATTATACCCTTTGCAGGCTTTATAGTTGCCCTGTTTTTTATTTGGAGAAACAGGAGGAATTTATGGCAGAAAACAGGAAGTATTATTTTTTGAAACTGAAGGAGGACTTTTTTGAGCAGGATGCCATTGTCTTACTCGAAAGCCTGAAAGACGGGATATTATACAGCAATATTTTGATGAAGATGTACCTAAAGTCTTTACAGTTTAACGGATTTTTGAAAGTAAACGAGCATTTATCGCTTACAGTGGAGATGATCGCCACGCTGACAAGGCATGAAGTAGGCACAGTGGAGAGGGCGGTAAAAATTTTCTTGGAGCTTGGGCTTACGGAAACTACCGATACAGGCACGATTTACATGAGCCAGATTGAAACACTGGTGGGAAAATCATCAACGGAGGGGGAGCGCAAAAAGCTGTCAAGGCTTAGAAAAGAGAGGGAAAAGTCTACGCCTTTGCAGATTGGGTTATCTGATGCAGGGGGACAAAAGGCGGACATTTGTCCGCAGAATGTCCGCACCACCTTGGACATTTGTCCACCAGAGTATAGAGATAAGAGTATAGAGAACAGAGATTATATAAAAGAGAGTGAGAGAGAAAAAACGGATACACACGCACCCTCAAAGCATGGGGAGGGAGTAAATCTCTATGGCAGATATGAAAATGTCAGTCTTACGGATAAGGAGATGGAAACGCTGAAAAGCGACTTTCCGGCAGATTACCAGTCCATGATAGAGCATCTGTCAGAATACATGGCATCTACCGGAAAAACATACAAAAACCATTTAGCCACTATGGAACGCTGGAAAAAGGCGGATATGAAGAAAGAACAGGAAAAAGGGAGAGGGTATTCCTATAACGGTAATTTCAAAGAGGGGGAGAGTTTATGATTAAGGCTGTTGTTGATGAAGTGCTGAAAGAAATGGAAAATGCCACGAATGAGGGAATAAAAGAGGTTGATGATTACATGGACACTGAAACAGGGCTTTTGATGTGCGGGCAATGCCATACCAAAAAGCAGAAAAAGCTGTCTTTTTTGGGAGAGGAGCGTGTTGTCGGCTGTCTGTGCAGGTGTGCGGCGGAAAAGTTAGAAAAAGAACGTGCCAGACATGAAGCGGAAGAAAATCTCATGCATATCCAGCAGATGAAAAGTGCAGGATTGCAGGACAGGACATTTTACGGTTATACCTTTGAAAGATGCGATACGTCACAGGAAAATGCCATATATGCAAAGCGGTATGTGGAACATTTTTCAGAAATGATGCAGGCAGGACAGGGGCTTTTGTTTTGGGGGAATGTCGGAACAGGCAAGACATTCCTTGCAGGCTGTATTGCTAATGCGCTGCTGGAGAAAAAAATACCAGTGCTTATGACGAGTTTCCCGAAAATATTAAATGCGCTCGGAGGTCTTTACAGTGCAGAGAGGAATGAGTACCTTGCAAGCCTGAACCGCTACACGCTGCTTGTGATTGATGATATGGGCATTGAGCGGGACACACAGTATACGCTTGAAACAGTCTATACGGTCATTGATGAACGTTACAAGTCGGGAAAGCCTTTCATCATCACGACAAACATACAGCTTGACATATTGGGAAATCCGCAGGACTTGGAACACGCAAGGATTTATGACCGCATCATGGAACGCTGTATGCCTGTATTCTTCGGCGGCAAGAATTACCGTTCTGAACTGGGGCAGGGCAACAGGGATACGGCGAAAAAGATACTGACAGGTCTTAATGATACAGTGTGATGTCAGGCATTGGGGAAGGGGTATCTTCAATGCTGTTTTATGCAGATTTATCTTTCTGTACAGAGAGATAAAACGGATTGTGATATTGTTGGCGGGAAAATGACCGCAGAAAGGGTAAGGATAATTTTATGGTCGAAAATAGAGAGGAAAAAAGCAATAAAAAAGAAACAGGTGGGAAAGGCAGGAAAGAGCCGGTGAAAATCGTTGTAAAGCCTGTTTATGTCGGGAAACAGGAAATGGCAGAGGTATTCGGCAGTGTTGCACTTGAAAATATAAGGCGGAAAATGACAGAAATTTAGGAGAAACAGAAACGTAAATTCAACCAAAATCAGCTTGAAAGGTGGCGGGTAAAACGGTATAATGGACTTAACTGAATAGCGGAATGCCTTGTCACGAATGGAGGTATTATTTATGGCAGGGCAGACCACAACAAAAACATACAATGCAGCCCTTTATTGCAGGTTATCAAGGGATGACGGGAATGTGCAGGAAAGTTCAAGCATACAGACGCAGAAGGAAATGCTCATGCGTTATGCAAGGGAAAACGGCATCAGCAACACATCATTTTATGTGGATGATGGGTACAGCGGGACAAATTATAACCGTCCTGACTTCCAAAGAATGCTGGCAGACATTGAAAGCGGAAAAATCAACTGTGTAATCACAAAAGACCTTTCCAGACTGGGGAGGAATTACCTTGAAACGGGAGTTTTCATTGAGGTATATTTCCCTGAACATAATGTACGCTACATTGCAGTAAATGACGTGGTAGACACCGATGAGCAGGAGTCAGCGGATTTTACGCCTTTCCGCAACATCATCAACGAACTTTATGCAAAAGACACTTCTAAGAAAGTCAAGAGTGCAAAACGTGCGAGAGTGATGAGTGGGATGTATGTAGCTACTTCCGCACCATATGGCTATCAGAAAGACAAAGAGGACAGGCACCGCTTAGTCATAGATGAGCGTTACGCACCAACAGTCAGAATGATATTTGACCTTGCAAAAGAGGGGAAAGGCATTTCCGCAATCCGCAGCCATATTAACATGCTGCATATTTTAAGACCGTCGGCAGTTAATCCAAACGGATATGAAAGGCATTTTGACGGTGAGGACGATGCAAGGCGTTATGAGTGGAGCAATAACAGCATCAGGGGCATACTCCGAAATCCGGTGTACGCAGGCCATCTTGTCATGGGCAAGCGTGTATCGCCCTCATTTAAGAGCCACAAGAGCAGATGCGTACTTCCTGAAAATTATACGGTAGTCAAAGATGTGCATGAGCCGATTGTTGATCCGGCGGATTTTGAGCTGGTGCAGAGGTTAATTACAAGCAGGAGGAACACGCAGACTAAGAAAAAGCCTTTTGAGAATATTTTTGCAGGGCTGGTCAAATGTGGGGACTGCGGCTACGCAATGACGCTTTCCAAAGCGCACAGAAGCCCGAAGGAAGAACTGATTGACGAATACGGTTATATGTGCAACAATTACAAGACATTTGGAAAATCAGCCGACACAAGCCACTGGATAGAGGCGAGGGCGTTATATGAGAGTGTCCTTGCGGACATTCAGAAACACGCTGATGAAGCACTGCGGGATAATTCGTCAATGGTAGATAAGCTGTTAAAAAAGGCGGGCAGGGCAGAAGCGGACAAGAGGAAAGCATTGGAGAAAGAACTAAAACATTGCAGAGCAAGGTTATCGGAAGTGGATAAGCTGTTCCAGTCGCTCTATGAAGATAAGATAAACGGCGGCATCACAGAGCGCAATTACCAGATGATGAGTAGGAAGTATGAAGCCGAGCAGACTGAACTTGAAGTGAAAATAAGGGAGCTGGAAGAACAGAACAGGGCAAAGAGTGACGAGGAAGAAAATGCGGAACAGTTTGCAAAACTCATAAAAAATTATGCAGGCGTTGAGGAACTGAGTGCATCACTCTTGAACAGGCTTATTGAAAAGATAACCATAGGTGAAGCAAAAGAAGCAGACGGACAGAGGACGCAGGAAGTAAAAATCTATTATAAATTCATAGGGAATATCCTTTAAGAAGGGCGTATTTTTCGGCATTTTAAATGTTTCGTGAAATACGTCCTTCTGACATCGAACAGCAGGAAGGTCGTATTTTAAGGCAGGGCAATATGAATGACAGGGTTAAGATTTTTCGGTATGTGACCGAAAATACATTCGACAGTTATTCATGGCAGTTGATCGAAAACAAGCAGAAATTCATCGGTCAGATTATGACGAGTAAATCGCCTGTACGGAGCTGTGAAGATGTGGACGAGGCGGCGCTCACTTACGCGGAGGTCAAAGCCCTAGCCACGGGCAACCCGTATATCCGGGAAAAAATGGATTTGGACGTGCAGGTGTCAAAGCTGAAACTGATGAAAGCCAACCATACCAGCCAGATATACCGTCTTGAGGATAATATCACACAGCATTACCCGCAGCAGATAGCTGTTTTAAAAGAGCGCATCGGCGGCATGGAAGCGGATATTCAGACCGCAAGGGCAAATCTTCCGGAAGATAAAGAGCAGTTTTCCATGAAAGTAGGAAATAAGCTCTACACGGATAAAAAAGAAGCCGGGACAGCGCTGGTGGAGATGTGCAAAGAGGTAAAAAGCGCCAACGCCTCTGTTACCATAGGAGAATATGCAGGCTTTAAGATGGCTGTTTCCTTTGACAGTTTAAACCATAAATTTGTAATGAACTTAAAAGGGCAGCTTTCCCATAACCTTGAAGTCGGTGCAGACCCGTTCGGGAATATTACCCGGATCAACCATGCGCTGGAAGCCATGCCAAAGGAACTTGACAACGCCAAAGTAAAACTGGAAAATGTGGAGCGGCAGCTTGAAACGGCAAAGGCAGAGGTTACAAAACCTTTTGCACAGGAAACCGAACTGAAGGAGAAGTTAGACCGCCTATCCGCCCTCAATGCCCTGCTGAACATGGACGAAACAGGAAATGATGCGCAGATTGGGAATGAAACGTCTGAACAGTCGGATGCGGATACTTTAGGACACGATGACCAAAGGGCAGAGCAGCCGCAAGCAGATACTTTAGGACACAGTGACCAGAGGCAGGAATTGGCGGGGAATATACCACAATCTGTTCCAGTGGAAAATGCAGGGCATAATCACGTGGCAGAAAACAACAGTCCGCACGGGTTAAAGCTGGTAGCCGGAAACAATGACAAACCTGCGAAAGCATCGCTGAAAGAAAAGCTGGAGGCGTACAAGGCGCAGGTGGCAGGCGTGGGAAACATTGGAACGGATAAAACAAAGGGAAAAGAGGCGGTTATATAAAATTCACAAAAATTCGATTGCAAAACTGTCGGTAAAATCGTAAAATATGAGTAGGGAAGAAAAACCTGCGCTCATAAGAGTAGGCGTTGAAAAAAAGAGCCATACTGATAAAGGTTCTTTCTGATGTTTGGGTAACTCCATCTATTCTCATTTTGCTTTACTAAGCCAGTTTCGTGGTTTATAGCAAATATTGAGAATGTGCTGATACCCAAAGTACAGAAAGAACCCTGATAAAGGAGGTGTGTTTTTATGGCAACTTCAAGTATTACGAAGAATTTTGTTATATCAGGTCAAAAGCAGGTGGAGATGTTTGCCGATGCAATAGAGGCATCTGCCAACGACAGGACACCTCGCGTTCCGATTAATGTGACTTACCTGCAGGGAGCGGATGAAATAGTAAAATTCATGGAGAAAAGGAAGAAAACGGATGCAGCAGGCGAATAATTTTATCGTGCTGAACATTCGTGAGTATTTGGAGAATGACGACGGACGGCTCGGAGAGGATAAGCTGTTGCAGTTCCTTTCCGAGTTTTCCTGCCCGTTAAATAAGGATGTTGAGCGCTTTTTGAAACAGCAGGCAATCGAATTTGCAAAGAAACATCAGGCAGTTACATATTTAGTGTTATCGCTGGAAGATGCGGAGTTATTGGGCTATTTTTCTATCACGATAAAACCGCTTGTGGTAAAGGCAGAACCGTTCAGCAACACGGTAAAGCGCAAACTTGGGAGATTCAGCGAGATAGACAAGGGGGAGCAGACTTATAATCTTGCGGCTTACCTCATTGCACAGCTTGGGAAAAATTTTAATGACAGGGCAAAGAGCAGGATAACAGGAAAAGAACTGCTTGAGGCGGCAATCCGGCAGGTACAGTCATTGCAGTATCAGGCGGGCGGCATGGTGGCGTTTGTAGAAGCGGAGAACAATGCAAAGCTGCTTTCCTTTTACGAAAATTATGGTTTTAAGCGGTTTGACACAAGGCAGACCATATCAAAAGAATTCGAACCGCATGAACTGGTGCAGTTGTTAAGGCTGGTTTAGATGTAAAAATTTCATAGTAACGGTAACTTTAGGTGTATGGTATAGAGAAAATTAATATCATACACCTTTTTTGGCTTTGAAAATACCGTTCTGTAAATAATGCAGGGCGGTATTTTTCTGTACAGGAGGAAACATGAACAAACATACAATGAGCGATTTATATCAGATGCAGTCCCTCCCACTCTCCATAAAAATACGAATGACACAGTACCGTATACGGGAATGGGTAGATTATTACGGAACGGACGGCGTCTATATCGGATTTAGTGGCGGAAAGGACAGTACGGTTTTATTGCATATCGTAAGGGAAATGTACCCGAAAATTGGTGCAGTCTATGTCGATACCGGACTGGAATACCCGGAAGTCAGGGAGTTTGTAAAGCGGCAGGAAAACGTGGAGATTATCAGACCGAAAATGAACTTCCGTCAGGTCATCATAAAATACGGCTATCCCATGATTGGCAAGGAAGTGGCGGGCTGCGTATACGGTGCAAGGCGCTACATGGAGAAGCTGTTGGAACGGGAGAAAAGTGCAGAACGTGGGGGAAAAGTCCCATATGCACTAACTTTAC
>DEPD01000100.1 GCA_002358575.1 Lachnospiraceae bacterium UBA3401
TGGATACCACAGGAACCCTTAGCGCCGCAGTATGGACAGGTTCTAAGTTCTGGGCGGAATCCGTGCATAAAGGAATCAAAAAGGGATTTAGATGAAGATTTAATACGAATTAACTTGCAAGAAAGAGATTTTTCTCTTATCATGGTAGTATCAGCTGCACCAACGCCACATGTCTGGGATACGATCTGTTCCGAATGGCAGGTGCTCTGGGGGTAAGAGAAAGAACAAGCTTTGGAAGGTGGGTTCTTTCTCTTTTTTTGTCCAATCAGTTACACTGAAAACTATAAAGCAGGAACGGGGATTCGTCAAGATAAGAAAATGCCGTGGAAAGCAGCGGGATTGAGGTTATTTAGAATATTCGATTTTAATACGCTGTATTTATGCGAGAGATAGGAAAGAAAATTCGTTGTCCGACAGCAACTGTCTATACGAGAGATAAGTCGGTGATGTGTCAAAGGAACTTACGGGCAAGATTCTTGGTAGCCAGTATGAATATGTATATGCTTTCAGTTATTTTGGTTATGATTCTATCAATTACTTTTTTCTGCTTTTTCGTTAAGAGTTAGCACTAATATTTTTTCTACTTTCTATTGTATGAGTTTGAGGAAACTTATTTTTGTTTTTAAATTAAAATGGCAAGAGAACAAACTTATCTGTTTCCTCGCCACTAACCAATCATTTCACTTTGTTTTTAAACCACTTATTAAAAATAAAACTCCAAACAAGATAATAATCCCTGTTATTGCAAATACTAATGGCATAGGTTGAATAGTTGCATATTCTAAACAATTTCTATTAATGTTAGTACCACCTGTTCGCATTTTTTCCAAATACGAGTATATGGGTAAAAACAACAATTCAACAATCAACAAACAGCACCCTAAAATAATCGTCCGAAAACCTTGTTGTATTCTTTGGTGTGAAAAATTGTTCATCATATTTTCCAAAATTCCTTTTTGATAAAGACACCATTAGGCTTTAATGCTTCGTAACTTCCTTCCTTAGACCAACTTCCGCCGAAAGGCTTTTTATAAAGGTCGAAAGTAACTTTTTGATGTGTTCTAAAAATTTCAACATGAAGCCTCTGGCCAGACGGTACAGGTGTATTACTTTGAATATGCAACTCATATGATTCGCCCATTTCAAAGCCAACGCCAGCCTCAATATCATCAATAGCAGCAGAAACACTACAATTTACACTAGATTCATAAGATTGTGTTTCATCTATAACGAAAGTATCAGGACCATCAATATAAAACTCATATAACTGATGATTTGTTGCGTTATACCAACCATCACCGTGGTCTTTTATATTTCTCAATTCATATGAGTCAAATGCAAGTGGAGCAACTTCGTCCATTGTAGCTTCCGTAGCTTTTTTTGTGGATACATAGGTCAATTCGATTTTATCAGGTAATTTTTCGCCGTCCGAAAGTTGTGCAATAAGAGCAGGGTCGGTAACAGTATATGTTGTTTCACTCCCGGAACGATTGGTAGCAACACCACCATTTGCAGTATTAAGAATATTAAAAACATTGATTTCTTCACCGCTAGGAGATGGTTCTGCTGCAAAAGTTGTCATACCTAATGTAGTTGTCATGATTATGGCTGATAAGCCAAGTGTTAATAACTTTTTAATATTCTTCATAAAATTACCTCCATTGGTTTATGTTGGTGAAATAATTTGGCTTGTAGTATTATATCGCATATATACAAAAATGTCAATATCTCAATATGACTTACAGTTATTCGTCCAAACAACTGTTCAAATTAATACATGATTGCACGAAAACAGAGGATATGACATCTACTATTTGTGTCAGTAACATTGCTTACTTCCTTAGTCTTGTCCTGATACAAATATCAGGCACTGATTTTGACCGTTATTTAGGCAATGATGTACTAGAGCGTGTTCCTTGTTATAAAATACTTATATTATTTCGTCTTATCTTCTCTATCCTGTATAAGTGGCGCTCGGATAGAGGGATTTTTCGCCATTTTGGCGCCTGCGCGGGCTTCTTTCTGTATTTCTGCGAAGTTTTTCAAAGATAAAGGGCGTATGTGGGATAAGCGGTCAGCGGCATAAATTCTTGAAAGATGTTTCCGTTTGTAAAAATTACATACAGCAGACTGCATATAAACTATAGGAATATAATTGCTGAATTTTGGTAAATATTTTCTCAAAGTTTTTTTAAATGTGAAAGGATTTTGCACTTTTAACATTTAGAATGTAACTGGGGTCGGGCAGAAGAAGGGAGCAGCATGAACGCCACAGACCGCAGGATGGAGATTATCAGTATTCTTGTGGTGAGCGGTCATGTCACAGCCGGAGAACTGGCGCAGGAATTTGGCGTTACAAGACGCACAATATTAAATGATGTTGTGGCTCTCATATATGATTATCCCATATACACAAAGCAGGGGGCAGGCGGGGGAACTTTTATTATGGACGGCTATAAGCCGTACAATAACACACTCACTCCCTTAGAGCAGGAAGGGCTTAAAAAAATGTATTATATGGCGGAAGGGCAGGACAAAAAAATCTTGGAACGTGTCCTTCGGAAGTACGGTGCATACAGGCTTGAATTGTAGCAAAATTGAAAACTGAATATTGTGATATATACAGGATGTGAGGATATGTGTAGCCACTATATAGGTGCGCCACGATATGCCTGCCCCGAATGCACAGGTGTCATAAAGTAACACATCAGTAAATGCAGACAGCCATACCTTTATTTCGTATAAAATGGCGTATGTGGCATTTCAAATATGCGGTTTAGGAGTATATATCATAGAGGAAGAACAGGAAAAGTGTCGTATAAAAACATTTGCACACAAATGGAAGGAGGAGTTATCTTTTTTGATCCGGACAGTCTGAAAGAGGTTGTTGGTGCAAGATCCATGACATACGATGAGTATTTAGATGTGCAGTTTCAATCTATGGGGAAAATACATTTGATAAAACAAGGAATAA
>DEPD01000138.1 GCA_002358575.1 Lachnospiraceae bacterium UBA3401
ATTTTTCTACAGTTCCTTAATGTCAGATTTATACATTTAAAAAATATATAAAATTGTAACCAATCCCTCTTCTGTATTGTATCATTAATGAAAGGCTTTTCAAAGATAAGAAAATTTTGTACGAAGGAGCACTCATGAGACAGACAGTACAGGAACTGGCAACGTTGTATCAGAGCAATCTCTTTGCCGTGTCATTTAATATTTGCAAAAATGCACAGGATGCAGAAGATATTGTTCAAGATACATTTGTTCAGTATTATACAACCAAAAAAGAGTTTGAGAGTGAGCAACATATACGCGCATGGCTAATACGGGTAGCAGTCAACAAGGCTAAAAACGTCACCCGCACTTTTTGGAGACGCAACAAGATTTCCATTGAAGACTATATGGAAACTCTCGTTTTCGAGACACCGGAGGCGGAGAACTTATTTGAAACTGTTATGCACCTTCCCGAAAAATACCGCATTGTCATTCACTTATATTATTATGAGGATTATACGGTCCGTGAAATCGCAGATATCTTAAAGCTGAGCGAGAGTAATGTAAAAATCAGGTTGTCGCGCGGACGTGCACTACTCAAAGAAGCATTGAAGGAGGAATGGGATGATGACAAATAAAGAACGATACAAACAGGCGTTTTCTGCACTTCCGTCCTCCCAGCAATTTCATTTGGAGGAAGCAGAAATGACACAGATTCATAAGAAACACAAAAAAAACATGGCAGTTGCAGCAGCAATTGTGTGTGCAGTTATTATCGGCGGTTCTGGAACCGTGTATGCCACAGATATCGGTGGCATTCAAGAAAAGATTTCCGTCTGGCTCTATGGAAAACAGACCGAAGTTGATGTCACTGAAAATGAAAATGGCGGGCATACCTTTACCTATGATCGCGGAAATGGAACAGAAGGAATATCTGTTTACGGCGGTGTCAGTTTTAATACAGATGGCAGCCAAACTTGGCTAACTGCTGACGAGCTTGCAAACAAAATTAACAACTCGGCTACTGTGGAGAAAGACGCAGACGGTAAAGTGTGGGTATATTATTATGACCAGAAACAAGATATAACAGACCTGTTAGTTGAGAATGACGTTTGCAATATCACAATGACACATGAAGGAAAAACCATCTATCTAACCATTTCAGAAAATGGAAATGGCGGATATTCTCTGACACAGACTGGCGACAACCCAGAACCAGAAACTTCTACAATCACCACAACTACCACAACGAATATTATCACCACAGACGATTAATCAATCTTGACAGAAAGACCGTTCTTTTTCTCTAAGAAGCGGTCTTTCCTGCTTCTTTTTGCATTGCAATCAACAGCAAAATGCCCACCACTGCTCCAAAAAATAAATAGGATTGTATCATTGCCATAAAGTTGTATGTATGCTCAGTCCAAATGGTAAAGAAACAATTGTTTATTAAAATTTTCCGCCTCCACCGCCGTGAGACCTTCCAGAAGAAGAAGTATGTGTCTTAGAACCGCCTCCAGAGCTACTCTCCTTCTGCCGCACTCTACGGTCAACATGCGAATACAGAAACAGATCTCTCGCCTCTGTAACATTCATGCTGCCACTCTTGACATACGCAGATGCCGTTGGCTGAAACCGCACCGATTTCATGCTATAACGCATTGCAATGGTGATGATAAGTGCAATAAACAGCCCAATCAACAATGCTCTACTCAAATAATATCCAATAGAAAACGGGGCTTTGGGAAGCGTACCACTATCATAGGCTTCCCCTGTTCGTGCCTGTGTAATAAATTCATCGCAGAGATATGCAAACCGAGTAAAAGCCTCCTCATAATCACCTTTGCTCAGCGCTGGCAGAAATTGTTCTGATATATATGTAATCCCTGCGTCTGTAAACGCTGTAATTCCATTGCCAGCGGTAGAAATCCACCAATCTCCGTCCTCCATACTCACAAGAAGCAGAACACCATCCTTTGGTACACCAAAACCATAACCATTCTCATCATAAAAATCGTCGGCATACGCCATAGGCGATTTTCCATCCAGTGTATTTGTTGTGACAACGACAACATCTAGTAGTTGCCTCTCACTGATTTCATCTAGTATTGCCAGAAGTCTGCTCTCCTCTGATTTTGTCAAAATATCTGCAAAATCTACAAGTCTTGAAGACTTTCCTTCCGTTGCACAAACCACCATGCCAAAGGACAGACAAAAAATTGCAATCAACAAAAGGGTCATAATTCTTTTTTTCATGACAGATCTCTCCCTATAATAACCACAATAAATAGCTGATGCCAAAAACTGCCACACTGATAATACCCCATAATCCAAACAGCCATCTCGCAAAGGCGCCATTATCCACTGGTAAATCACCAACTAATTTTCCAGTCTGTCCATTCATTGCAAAAGAGTATTTGTTATCTTTCCAAGTCGTATTTAAAATCCACACTGGATACAACGCATATTTTGCCTGCCCATTGTGCAGACGAACGCTTGTAGATTCTGGAATCACTGAGACATAGCCCTGCACAGTCCCCGCAAAGCTGTCCTGTGTGCTTTTCTTAATGCGTTCATTTGCCCGCTCAATGCTTTGCTTGGCATCCACATCATATTTATCTGCCAGATATCCAGCCAGATAAGCAGTCTGAAAATCCACCGCCTGAGAAAAGTCAAAAGGTTCTATAGACTCCATCAAATCATCTGGCATCTTGGAAGAACCATCTACTGGAACACGTTCAAAACAAATTGTTCCGCCGCGCATCACCGCATAGTGGCTGGTCTGTGTATAGTGATAACTGCTGTCACTCCAACTGCGAACTTTTGTAGCCCTGTAGCGGATATTTGCTTCCGCCTCCGCGTCAAAAAGCCAAAACGGCACATAAATGCCCTTTATTTCATCAATATGATTTTGATTTTTAAATACTTTTGGCAAAAAAAGTTTATTCTTATAATGTCTGTTTAGTGCTTCTTTTGCCGCTTTTTTATCCAGCTTAAACGGAATCACATAGTCGGGTTTTAACGCACCGGAAAACTGCCCCATCATCACTACAGGATTTCCACAATAAGGGCAGGAAGTCGCCGCAGTGTTCTCATCACCAACAATTTCTCCGCCGCAGGATTTGCAAATATATGTTCTTAAATCTTGCATCTCATCTGCCTGCCACTCAGAATTTGTTGAAACCTCCCAATCCATCTGATCTGGCTGTTCATTTTTCAGTTCGTCATCATATCCTGCCAGTGCCTCCATCTCAAATTCCGTATCGCAAAAGGGACATTTCATTTTCTGTATTGAACTGTCAAAAGCAATTGCACCGCCACAGCAGGGGCATTTATATTCCTTTAGTTGTGCCATCTTTCCTTATCTCCTGTCACTCTCGTCAAAAACATCTCCACATTCTGGACAGAATTTAGGCGGGTGAGCGGGATCTTCTGGTTCCCAGCCGCACTTGTCACAGCGATAAAGCGGTGTTCCTTCCGGCTTCTTTGCACCACAATTCTGACAAAATTTGCCCTTATTCACAGTGCCGCAAGAACAGGTCCATCCATTATTTTCAGGCTTTGGCGCACCACATTCCGGGCAGAATCTGCCTGTGGAGACAGCACCGCAAGAACATTTCCAACTGTCAGCAGAAGAAGCTGGTGATGCCGCAGAAGCTGGTGCCTGCTGCTGTCCCATAGCAAACAAGTTCTGTGCATTCATACCGCCTGCATTCATTGCCATACCCATGCCTACAAAACCGTTCATCGCGCCCGCTGCATTTCCGGCTGCTGTCCGCATTGCATCTGCCTGTGCACCTACCAGCGTAGCACCTGCCATATTTGGATTCTGCAAAACGGCTGTGCGCTGAAGTTGCTTAATCATCTCAGCATCTTCCGGTGGCAAAGAGACAGAACCAAGTGCAATACTAACCACTTTCAGTCCGCGCAATTTACCCCATTTTGTCGAGAGCGCAGCATTCATAGCCTCCTCCAATTCCGTATTGTGAGACACAATCTGATTTGGGCGCAACTCCAATTCAGACAACTTTCCAAACGCAGGTTGCAGTGCACTGATAAATTCTGTTTTCAACTGTCTCTCTATCTCGTCCCTAGTATATGCCTGCTCTACATTGCCACAGACTTTTGTGTAAAATAAAAGCGGGTCCGCTATCATGTATGAATACACGCCAGAACAGCGAATAGAGACATCCACATCCAGTCCGAGCCTAGAATCCACCACGCGGAATGGAATGGGATTTGGGGTGCCAAACTTATTGTCCATAATTTCCTTGACATTAAAATAGTACACGCGCTGATCTTTTCCTGTATCACCACCATAAGTAAAGCGTTTTCCAATTGTGCGGAATGTATCCGCAATTCCTTTTCCAAGACTGCCAGAAAAGATACTTGGCTCTGTAGATGAATCATATGTAAATTGACCTGGTTCCGCGCAAACCTCAACAACTTTTCCCTGCTCCACAATAATCATACACTGCCCATCTGCCACAGCGATACCCGAACCGTTGGAAATAATATTGTCATTTCCCTTTGTGTTGGAAGAACGGCTGCTAATACGCTTCTGTCCTTTTACCACCAACACATCCTGATCAAGCGCATCACAGTAGAAAAATTCCTTCCACTGATCGGCAAGTGTACCTCCTGCTGCTCCTAATGCCGCTTTGATAAGTCCCATAATAATACCCCTTTCCGCATATTTTCACATAATTTCTAAGTTTATTTTTCCTATCCATTATACCAAGTCTTTTGTGCGACGGCTAGACTCAATTACAAAAAATAAAAGTTTTTGGTAACAGTTTTTGTGCATAAAAACAGCCACCCATTTTGGGTGGCTAAAATTATTAGGCAAACAGTGCCTCAAACTCATCCCTTCCAATCTTCTCCTTCTCAAGAAGAAGATCCGCACAGGCATGCAATACCTTTTCATTTTTCAAAATAATGTCTTTTGCCTTTTTATAACAATCATCTACAATTGCCTTCACTTCAATATCAATCTCGCCAGCAACCGCCTCTGAATGACTTCTTGTGTGTGCCAAATCACGTCCAATAAATACTTCATTGTCTTCCTCATCATAGTTTATGACGCCGATATTCTCTGAAAAACCGTATTTTGTCACCATCGCTCTTGCCACTTTCGTCGCCTTTTTAATGTCGCTTGATGCGCCCGTTGTCACATCATCAAAAATGATTTCCTCCGCAATGCGTCCGCCAAGCGATACCATAATATCCTGCAGCATTCTGCCCTTCGTATTAAACATCTCATCCCGCTCTGGAAGCGGCATTGTATAACCTGCTGCGCCAAGTCCTGTCGGTATAATTGAAACAGTATAGACGGGACCCACATCAGGTAGTATATGAAACAGAATTGCATGTCCTGCCTCGTGGTAAGCTGTAATTTTCTTTTCTTTTTCTGAGATAATACGACTCTTTTTCTCCGCACCAATTCCAACTTTAATAAAAGATTTCTTAATATCATCTTGTTTGATAAAAGCACGATTTTCCTTTGCAGCCTGAATCGCTGATTCATTCAAAAGATTTTCAAGGTCCGCACCCGTAAATCCTGCTGTTGTCTGTGCCACTTGCTTTAGATCCACATCTTCAGAAAGCGGTTTGTTTCTGGCATGTACATTCAAGATTTCTTCTCTGCCCCCCACATCTGGCGGGGATACAGTAATCTTTCTATCAAAACGTCCTGGCCGCAAAATTGCTGGGTCAAGGATATCGACGCGGTTTGTTGCTGCCATCACAATAATACCCTCGTTTGTTCCAAATCCATCCATCTCAACCAACATCTGATTCAAGGTCTGCTCACGCTCATCATGGCCGCCGCCCATACCAGTACCACGGCGCCTTGCCACGGCATCAATCTCGTCAATAAACACAATACAAGGCGCATTTTTCTTCGCTTCCGCAAAGAGATCGCGCACCCTTGACGCGCCAACCCCGACAAACATTTCCACAAAATCAGAACCTGATATTGAGAAAAATGGCACATTCGCCTCGCCGGCAATTGCCTTTGCAAGCAATGTTTTACCAGTACCAGGTGCACCTTCGAGCAATACACCCTTTGGAATCCTTGCTCCCACCTTTGTATACTTGCCTGGGTCCCTTAGAAAATCCACAATCTCCTCAAGATCTTCTTTCTCCTCTTTTAAACCTGCCACATCTTTTAATGTGACTTCTCCGCCAGTCATAAGGCGTGCCCTACTCTTTCCGAAATTCATCATCTTTCCGCCGCTGTTTCCGGCATTTTGGGCATTCATCATGCTAAACATAAATACCACAACCACCAATAACATCAGCAATGGCAAAAGCTCTGTGATAAACCAGTTTTCCTGTGGCACATCTTTCACAATTGGCTCTATATTATATCCCTTCACAATCTCCTGTGCCTCAACAACATCAGATACATAGAGATTTCGTTGCTGATTATCCTTTAATGTAATGCGCAACATACCTGTTGGCACCTGTACATTTGGGTGAATTTCCACATCCACAACAAGGCCTTCCTCCATCTCGGAAATCAACTGTCCCATTGTGTAGGAGCCGCTGCTGCCACTGTTGGTACTCGCCCAAATCAACACCAGCACCAATATCAGTATAAATATAAATGTTAAATTAATTCCTTTTGCACCTTTTCCCAATTTCTGTCTCCTCCCGGTCCCGCCGCTGCTTACTCTTCGTCCAATGTAACCACTCCAATATACGGAAGGTTTCTGTAACGCTGATCATAGTCAAGACCATAACCTACCACAAATTTGTCAGGTATCTCAAAGCCTGTGTAGTCCACTTTCACATCAACCACACGCCGCTCTGGCTTGTCAAGAAGTGTACACAGCCTCATGCTCTTTGGCTCGCGCTGTCCCAACAATTCCAGCAGATAACTCAGCGTTCTGCCAGAATCAACAATGTCCTCCACAACAATCACATCCTTATCCTTCAAGGGCTCGTCTAGGTCCTTTACTATCTTAACAATCCCGCTCGATTTTGTGCTTCCGCCATAACTCGAGACGGACATAAAATCCAACGATACAGGAACTGTGATTCGCTTGGCAAGTTCACACATAAAAAAACTGCCACCCTTGAGCACGCACACCAAATGAACCTGCCTGCCGGCATAGTCGCAGCTAATCTGCTCACCAATCGCCTTTATCCTATCGTCTACCTCGTCCTCTGTCAGCATGACTTCAATCTTTTCAGCCATAATTCGGTCCTCCTTTGTTAAACATACGCCTGGCAGTGCACAAAACATTTTTGAGCGTGCTCATGAATCCTCCTCAAAAACAACGCACAAAATCGTCTTTGTGTGCTCACTGACTTTATAATAATTGCTGATTCGCTCACCCACAATCCAAATGATATGTCTGTCATCTGCGAGAAGACAAATCTGATCCCGCTCCTTTTGCGGAACCTTGTGGTCAACAAAGTACGACTTTAGTGTTTTATGCTGATTCATAGAATTTACTGTCAGGTAATCCCCCGGCCTGCGAGTTCTTATGACAATACTATTTTTTATTTTACCATAATCAAACCATTTCGTATACTTATTTTGCGGAATATTTTCAAAATCAATTCCATTTTTTTCCACATGGATTATTTTTACTCGCATCTTTTGATGTGCGCCGACCAAAAACACAAGTTCTTTCCCCGCCAAAAGTGCATTCTGTTCCTCTACAGACAACACAATCTCTGGAAAACCTATCGCCTGCTCTGTTTTTTGTGCCACACAATTGACAGAATTTTTGTACAGACAAACACCTGTGTAGGTGCGCTCTGCCCGCAACTGATATGGAAGCATCACAGTCCTTCCGCATTGACTGTCCATCAGCACTTGCACTTGTCTGACATGAATTGCCTCCAAATCTTTACTGCTGCCAGATGCCTGTGTTAGCATTTCAAAAATCACATACCCCTGTATTGTCCTATGAAGCTGTACAAACTGTTCCTTATCAATATGAAAAGTTTCTTTATCCACTTTGACACAGGCGGCAACTCCCTGTTTGGTGAGATCTGCAATCAGTTCATACGCATCATTTATTCGCCCGCAGGCATCATAAATGTGATCCGCTACCGCCGTGTTAATTTTTTTTTCCGCAGTATCCAAAATATGGTGCCGAATAATGTTCCTTGAATAATTATCTTCCAAATTGGTGCTGTCTATACAGTATGGCATGTTTCTTTCCCGCAAAAACGCTTCGATCTCACTCCGCGATAGACACAACAATGGTCGAATAATTTTATCACGCACAGGTTGTATTCCAGTCAATCCTTTCAGCGAAGTCCCTCGAAACAAGTGAAACAAAAACGTCTCACAACAGTCATTTTTGTTGTGTGCAACAGCAATCTTTCCTTTCTTTTCGCCCAACTCTCGCACAAATGCATTATAGCGCACAATGCGACCTGCCTCCTCTGTGGAAATATGGCGTTGTTGTGCAAGTGCGCACACATCTTCCTCCACCAGCATAAAAGGAATTTGTTCTGCACTGCATATTTCCCGTACATATTCTGCATCCTTTGCGGCGTCTGTCCGTATCAGATGATTGATATGAACTACGCGCAACCCAAATGCAATCCGTCTGCGAAATTCCAGAAGCATCAGAAGCAGGCAGACAGAGTCTGCCCCTCCTGACACGCCTGCCACAATGCAGTCGCCCTTTTCAATCATATGATGTTCCTCTACATATTGCAACACTTTGTCAATCATTTGTATTCCTCAAAGTCTGTGAAATAGTGTAGCAGCAAAGATGCATCAATCCACCACGAAGTGGTTTTGCATGGCTTGATGTCCGTAACAAGAAGCCAAAGGCTGAACTGCTACTCCTCAAACACGAATTATAAGTTGTTTTACACTGCCTCTCCGCGCCGTTTCACGCAGCAAGTAAGCACTGTCATGTCATCCCGAATGCGCCCGTTATCACTGTTGATAGCACACTGCAAAAGATAATCTGCCATCTCCTTAGGATTGATAATCCGACTTCTTGAAATCAATTCCCGCATCCTGCCTGTCTTTTCCCGGTCAATCGCATCTGATATCCCATCAGACACCATGACAAGCATATCTGTATCCGCCAGCCGAACACTCTGCGTAATCGGGCTTAGCTCCTCCATACTGCCGAGTGGAAGTGTGTCCGCCGACACCTCATCCACCCAGTTTCCGCGCTTAATATAGCTTGCCGCCGCACCTGCCTTGACAAATTCTGCCTCTCCTGTCAACAAATTGACTGCGCACAAGTCAAGCGTTGTCAGATTACAGCAGCCATTCTGTGCAGCAATCGCACCGTTAACCATAGAAAACGCCTTCTCTTTCGGAAAACCCGCCTCCAAAAAACGTTCCATAAACTCGACGACTGCTTGGCTGTCCCGACATGCCTGTGCACCGCTTCCCATGCCATCAGCAATCATAACAATCATTTGATTCTGATTATATTCCTCCACAGAGAAATTGTCACCTGAAATTTTTTCGTCTTCCCGCACTGCGCGGGAAATCGCGCTCAAAACTTTGTATTTTGGCTCGTCCTCATAGATAAAGGTATGATATCCCCGTTCAATTCTCAGCGCACTCTCCGCGGACAAAACAAGACTTCTGCCAAAAAATTCTGAGAGCAGCTTCCCTAGAACGCTTGCTGGTACTCCATGCCTGCTGACTGTGCGTGCCTCAACGCTGATTTTGTTTCCACAGCGGCCGTCCGCTGCACTCCCGTAATTTCCTGCATCGCCGCCTTCGAGAAAAATGAAACCGTGCACGATAATACCTCGTTTTTTTAAATATTGTATCAGTGTCCGTTTCTTATGCGCCATTGGAATACTAAAATGCACAACTGTGTCTGCGACATCGGCAAACGCATCTGAAATCTCCTCAAGATGATTTGCAAAAACTTCCTTGGTCTCTTGTATCTGTTTCTGATAGAGCATGTCCTTTCTGTCAATACAAGCATAATCTCCATCTGGTATGCTGCGATAGAGTTTTGCCAACTCCTCATATGTCTCTGCCAAACAGTAGAGCTTTCGTTTACTATATCCGTTAAACAGATATCCTTCTGTGATTCCCGATTTATTTTCTGCCTCTCGCGAAGCCTTTGGTGTCCATACTTTCAACATAACATTGTCCCCCTGTTATTCTTTTCCACCTCTTTAGTATAAAAGGGAATCCGTTCATATTTTGTCAAACCCATGCACTGATTTCTAATTTTTCATTGACAAAAATCAGCACCGTTATATGGGATTCTCCCAATAACGGTGCAACGTTAATCGATCTCCTGAAAAATAATCTCATTTTCATACACAAGTCCCAGCTTATCCTTTGCCACTTCCTCTGCGTACTTTTTTGTCTTTGTGTAAGTGGCAAACTCCTCAAGTTCCTTGGCACGCGCTTCCTCCACAGCAATGAGCTGCAAAAGCTCTTGCTCTCTGGCAGCATATGCCTTTTCCTTCTGTTTTAGGGAGATAGAATGGACACCAACCACACTGGTTGTAATCAGAATCGCAAACACGGCAATCAACATTCCAAGACGATTCTCATTCCTGTTGCGAAGAAACTCCGGCGTTTTTCTTTTTGTCTTTTTTGTGTTTTTTTTTCTTTCTGCCATGCTTCTTTTTCTCCCTTCTTTGTTTTGCCTTTGTAAAATGATATATTTTAATATTATGATGAATCGTCGCACACGTCAACCGAATTTTTCTAATTGCCGCACGTTTTCCACGTTTGATTGGCTCCAACAGCTTCCGAAACAACCGCAACAGATTGCCAACTGTCTTGTCTATAACAAAATAGCTAACCTTGATAAAAAAACGTCCTATTGTTGCAGCATACATCAACATGCCAACCGCCGCACCAAATACCGCTGCAAAACGTATCACACCGTTATTTCCATAATATAAGAGAGCAAAGCTAAAACAAAACCAGACAATCCAATACAGAAGGTCCTCCAAATCGACTGCAATCCTACCATGCTTTATCAATCTACGAAACAGCCGCAGCAAATCGTACGAAAACGCCATACAGGCACCAGTTGCAATAGAGGCCAGCCAAAAGTGCCATTCTCTGATAATCTCTTCACTCATCAGCTAAACAGGCGTGTAAGCAGCCCCTCTCCTTTTTTTGCAAGAGTACTCTTATCAGAATAGGTAAGTGCATCCACCCTGCCATCTACATCCGCCTCACCCTTCTCCAGATTTAGCCTGCTCACATGAAGACCGCTCCCCTTGATGGCAAGCATCCCGTCCACCGTCTCCATCAGGATATTGTTCTCATCAAAAGAATGAACCTCCAACACTCCTGTTATTTTACAGTCCCGACGCTGCTCCATGCCTAGCCTGTGCTTTCCTATGTTTGCACTTGTGCTTCCATTTCTGCTCTCCATAGACACTGTCCTTTCCTCATCCAAGGAAGTACTCCATACATTATATGGGAAAGAATACACAGATATGACCTGATTCCCGTCAAATATAACGGAACAGTTCTTTTGCCTCGTCCTTCTTCACAGTTTCCTGCACGTCAAGAATTTCCACTTTTGTTTCTTTATTGCCAAACTGAATCGTCAGGATATCCCCCACTTTGACATTTGCAGACGCCTTTGCCGGTTTGTCGTTAATGAGCACACGCCCCGCGTCACAAGCCTCATTTGCAACAGTACGGCGCTTTATAATCCGTGAAACCTTTAAAAATTTATCCAATCTCATACGCTGTCATTCCTCCTAAACGGAAACAACCGATGATATCCATCGGTTGTCTTAAAGAACTATTATCTGTTTACCTCGTCCTTTAATGCCTTGCCTGGCTTGAACTTCGGCGCCTTGGACGCCTCAATCTGCATCGTCTCACCTGTCTGAGGATTTCTGCCTTCTCTAGCTGCTCTCTCAGAAACCTCAAATGTACCGAATCCTACTAACTGAATCTTCTCGCCCTTCTTTAATTCCTTGGCAACAACCTCTGTGAAAGCGGTAAGAGCCTTCTCAGCATCCTTCTTTGTCATCTCCGCATGCTCAGCCATAGCAGCCACTAATTCTGTTTTGTTCATTGTGAACTCCTCCTCTAAATTACTGTAAATAGTATTACACAATAGCAGTCCTATTGCAGTTGATTTGCGCCGATTTGACGCCTATATCTATTTATAGGCGAAAAACCTTTGTTTGTCAAGGAAAAATGCCTAAAATTTGCTGATTTTTAGAGGTTTTTTATTTATCTTCTAATTTCACCAGATCTGTAAACGAATAATTGACATCTTTTTGTTCCTCGTCAATCTGAAGCGTGTAACTTCTAGGCTGATAACCGGTCTTGCGCAGGGTCACAACATAGCTGCCAGGCACCTTGTTAAAGCTGATTGGCGTGATGCCAATATAGTTTCCATCCACATATGCCTCGACGCCATCTGGCGCGTCAATATACACCTTGTATTTGCTCTTGGAAGACACGACTGTGTCCTTGGAATCCTCCTCTTGCTTCTTGGAAGACTTCTCCTCTGTGTCCTCATCTTCTGTATCGGATAATTTTGACTGATATTTCTTGCTTGTTGTGCCTTCCTCATCATCCACGTCGTCTTCTTGGTCCGTATCTTTCTCTGACGCATCCTTCTCTGTGGTGTCTTTCTTTTCGCTGGAAGCCTCCTGTGTTTCCTCCTCACTCTTCTCAAGTTCCACAGCAATGTTTGCGGAAGGCTCCGCCACCCGAATATACTGTGCAACTGCATCATATCCCTCGGCTGTAATGCGCATTCGGTGCAGCCCATATTCAATTTCCACTGGTTTTGACACATCAACTTCCTTGCCGTCTATTAAAACTTTCGCTGTCAATGGCGTCAGTGTAAAAATCACAGTTCCTTTTTGCACTACAGTGATTTCAACCTCTCCTAAATCCCATGCCATCTCCTCATTTCTGGCAAATGTAATCTCCTGTGTGGCACTGCTTCCCTTGTGGCTGACCGTCACTTTATGGGTCCCCTCTGGAACCACCAACAGCATGTCCTCCGCCACTTTTCTAATCACTCTGTCCCCAATATCAATCCAACCATTTACAAAATAATCCTCATTTTGCAGTCGTAAGTATCCATGCCCTTTCTCAATATAAATGCCATAGATCCTATCTTTGTATCCCCATACACTAAGCACATCCATTGTGTTTACTTCCATCATATCTGTCTCTTTCCCGTCGGACACAACAACGACATGCGCGCTGATATTATAGGTATTCTCCCCGATTGTAAGCGTCCCTTTGCGCAAATCCATGTTATAGTTTTGCACCTCTCTATAACTCACACAGTCTGGATTTTCCTTAATGTAAGCCAGCGCCTTTCTAGGCTTGTAAAAACGCACGGTAACGACGCTTCCCTCCTTTAACTGCTTCATGGAAAGCGCCTGGTCATTCTTGTCATATACCGTTGTCGTGCCGTCGTAGGACAGCGTATATCTGCGTGAGGACGCAATATTTTGAAATTGTATGGTCCCCGCTTCCAAATCTTTTCGCACGACAACTGCCGCATCCTCGGAGTCATAAATTCCGCTTCGATTCATATCGTTAATCATTGTCTCTGGCTCCACTTCTACCGCCGCATCCTGCTCTGGCTGGTTTGTCAGAATTGCTGTAAAATGCTTTGCGCCTTGGGCGCAGCCACTCAACAGAAACATTGCTGTCAAAAATGTGACTGCTGTAATCCAAATCTTCTTTCTTTTTATCATAGTGTCTCTCCTAATCCCTTTTCATACAGTCCTCTATAAAACTGCTCCCGTCTGTCAAGCTTTACTGGAAAAGCAGCCCGAAAAGATTCCACATCATCTGTCAGCGTATAACAAAGATTTCCCTCCGTTCCCGACAGCATCACTCTAATACCTCCCTCTGGATCAATAATGCAACTATCTCCAGTATAATCAACACCACCAATGTCACCCACACAATTTATGGCGAGAATATAAACCTGATTTTCAATAGCACGCGCACGCAAAAGTGCCTTCCAATGTGCGCTGCGTTTTGCCGGCCAGTTCGCTGGTACGATAATAACATGTGCTGTGCGGGAAGCCGCCTGGAAAATTTCAGGAAACCGCAAGTCATAACAGATAAAACAACTGCAAGCAATGCCATTGATCGAAAAGGACGCAAGCGCACTGCCCCCCTGAAACTTCAAATCTTCTCCTGCATACGAAAAAGGATGCAATTTGGCATAATCAGACAAAACAATTCCTTTTCTGTCCACAATTGTATAGTGATTCTCACACCTTTTTTCACAGTCCTTCACCCAGCCAAAACCAAGAGATACCTGATACTGTTGGGCCATCTCCTTCATACGCTGTATTGTCTGTGCATCCTGTTCCTTTGTATCTTCCGTATTCATGGAAAATCCTGTAAAACTCATCTCTGGAAAAAAGACTGCCTCCGCTCCCCTGCAAACCGCCTCCTCAATCCGCATTTTTGTAAGCGCATAATTCTGCTCCTTATCCTCCCAGATAATTTTTGTCTGTGCAAGCGCAACATTTATCTGATGGTTTCTCTTTTCGTTCATTATAATCCCCCATGCCACCTCTGGCGGCTCAAATACAAATGAAAAACTAATTATTGTAAACCTATTATAACGAGTTTTGCCTTTCTGTACAACCCCCTCAAGAAAAGAACTTGTTTAGCAACTTCTCCCTGTTTTTTTCTTGCTGAATCAATCCCTCAAGTTTTTCATAGTTGCGGTTTGGCATCCACGATTTTCTGGAATTATAATAAAAATTAATAATTTTCCAGAATTTTTCAGGATATGCAAGCCGCAGGCACAAACTTCTCCACTCTATCGGTGGAAATACCCTTCTGTTTTGATAGGCGTCTAACATGTTCTGTGCCATCTCATCAGACCAGTCACACTTTTCCGAAATTTTCCGAAACAATAAATAAAAATCTCGCGCACCAGTATCATGCGCAAAATGTTCCAGATTGATGATGCCTGTGTATGTCCCGCCACTGCCCTTTCCAAGCAAAACATTGTGGTATTGGTAATCCCCATGACAGTACAGTCTATTGCTGTTGACATACGCCTCGTACTCTGCCCGAGACTCCTCTTTTGCACGTCTAGTCACATCAATTGCCGTGTCTAGGAAATAGTCGTATTCCCTTAGTAAAGCACGCTCAAAATCCGTCTTATTACGAAGCCGTTTTAGATAATTTTTTACCCGCTTGCACTCCATTGTATGCTTTTCCATCTCATCGGCATAGAAAAAAACTGGCATCCTGTACAGTCTGCTTTCCGCCTCCAGACCTGTACAGGACACAGGTGTCATAAATTTCAGATGCAACTTTGCCATAGCGCCAAACGCCTTGATAATATCCTCCTCGCTTTTGTAGCTGCACTCCTTTCCCTCGACCTGCTCCTCCAATATGTAAACATTGTTGTCAATATCCTTTACAAATAGCGCACCTTCTCTATTGTGCACCAAAATATCAGTTCGCAGGCTGTCATTTAAACGGCATTGTAGCTGATACAAAAGTTCTAGTTTCTCCGTTTTTCCTTTATATTCTTTGAGAACACGCATACCCTTCTCTGTATCGCAAATTATAGTTCCACGCCCTTTAAAGGTGCGGTTGACTGTTATATCATACTGTTCAAGCACATTGATTGCCTTGTCATTCACAAAAATCCCCCTCCACACAAAAAATCGTTTATTCTATCCTATGTGCAAAGGGGGGTGTTTATTCCACTGTTTTCTACAAGATTATTTCTTTTGCTCTTTCTGTCAAATAGATGTGATTATTGTTTGCAGGCTCCTGCAAAACCTCCTCAAGAAGCTGGTTTAACAGTGCACCAATCTGCTTTCCTCTGGGTACTCCCAGCGCAATCAGGTCATTTCCAGTGATCGCAAGTGTCTTTAGCGAAACGCACTGTTCCTGCTCTAAAATTTCTTGATAAATCCTGCTGGTCTCGTCAATTCGTGCAAGTTTCTCCTGCTGTTGATAACTGCTCTGCGCCAAGACATCCGCCCGTCGCAGCTCCAATACCTCTGCAAAATATTCCATGCCAATCCTGTGAATGGCACGCCGCACAGACCTTGCATTTGGCTCAGGCTTATCATCATGAAATCGAATATATTTCTGCACCTTTGTAATGGTATCGTTGTCAAATTTAAGACGTTTTAAGATATCTGTCGCCATTATTTCGCTCTGGTCCACATGTCCATGAAAATGGTCAATTCCCGCCACATCTGTCGTCCTTGCCGCTGGCTTTCCAATATCGTGTAAAAGCGCGGCGATGCGCAGCGCCTTATCTGCTCGAATGTGCAGCAAAGTTTGCATTAAATGCTCTCCGACGTTGTAACAATGATGTGGATTGTGCTGCAGTGTCAAAAATGCAGCATCCAACTCAGGAAGCACAATCTTCGTGATTCCCAACGCATAAGCATCACGCATAAAATCTGGGTGATTTGACAGCAACAATTTCACCAGTTCTGCTTGCACGCGCTCCGCACTAATGTTCTTTAGATTGGGTGCAAGTTCCCGAATCGCAACCTTTGTGTCCTCTGCAATAGAAAAACCAAGCTGCGCCGAAAACCGCACTGCGCGCAACATACGCAGTGCATCTTCCCCAAACCGTTCTGTGGCTTCTCCCACACAGCGAATCCTCTTTTGTTTCAAATCTTCCATGCCACCAAACACATCCACAATACCGCTTCGGTCATTGTAGGCAAAGGCATTGATTGTAAAATCTCTGCGTTTTAAATCCTCTACTAGATTTGCTGTATAGACAACTTCTTTTGGGTGGCGGCTGTCTTCATAAACTCCATCAATCCGATAAGTAGTGACTTCAAATCCTTCGCGTTCCAGCATCACCGTCACTGTGCCATGTTGAATCCCTGTATCAATTGTATGGCGAAACAGCTCCTTAACCTGCTGCGGTTTTGCAGATGTCGTCACATCCCAGTCATCAGGTACTCTCCCAAGCAAGGAATCCCGAACACATCCGCCAACTGCATACGCCTCAAACCCCGCCATCTCCAACCGTGTTATCAATTGTCTCACCTTTTCAGGCAGTCGTATCTGTCTCATTACCTTTTCCTCTTATCCTGCCGCGGAGTTATTAACTTTCCGCGCGTTAATTTTAAAACGAATGGTCTTTGTACCGCCGTAACTCCCTACACCTTGTATTGTCACCTGCGCTGTTCCCTTTCTATCATTATTGAAATAAGTTTCTGGCAAAATCTGATAGGCATCTGCAGGCAATGTGATTTTGCCAATCTTCACAATTAAATCTTCTGGGGATAATATGACATTGTCACCATTGTAGTAAAATTTGCTCTTTACCGTAACCTTTGCCTTGGACAAATCCTTCCCAGCCGCAAGGATTCGATACGAAGCCATTGTCTTTGTCCCCGCATAGTTTCCTTTTCCGATAATCTCAATGGTAACTTCCGCTCCAGCAAGCAAGCGATCTGCTTTTTTATTCAGCACCATACCATCACATTTGTAAATGATATTTTTATCGTAATCTTTTCCGGCAGCAAGCTTACTGCCATTGGTATCTCTTAAAACAGGCGTACTCACATAGCCGCCAACTTTTGTTGACACCACCTTGTCGGCAACTATGACTGTCGCATCTTCCAGACTACCTTTTCCAACAATAAATGAGAGGTCTTTCTTTGATCGAAAATTCTTTTTTCCAGTTATGGTCACTGTCGCTACATTGCCAATCTTTTTGTTATTTCGATAACTTAATACATAGTCTGTGCCTTCTTTTAACTGTCGTCCCGCATAAGTCACCTTCAACTTGGGCTTTGCTCCATTTTTCTCATAAGACTGCATACTACCAGCCTTTGCAAAAGTTACTGATACATCTGTATCATCAATGGCATGTGGCGTTACACGAAAGGATTTTACTACAGTTCCATAATAGGCATTTTTTCCAGAAATTGTAATCTTCGCAGTCCCGACAGATTCCGTTCCAGTCAACGAATGCATTACATAGTCTTCCCCTTCTATCAACTGTTGCCCATTTTTATCCCGAATAATTGGCTTTATCATATTACCTGTATAGACCACACTGTCCACTTTCAACGCAGATACCTTTGTGCCTTGCACGCGAAACGTTGTCACAATCTCTCCAATATATTTTTCTCCTATTCCGCGTATTGTAACATAATGTGTTCCAGCACCATAGTACTGTGATGTATCAAACACATAGTCTACCTTTGGTTTCAGTCGCTCTCCTTTGTATTTGAGAGTAATCAGATCCTCTTCAATTTCTGCTATGCCCTTCACAAGCTTCTGGTCTGGTATCTTCTTTGTCACTTTCACAGATCCCATTGCCACACATTCCGCATTGTCTGTAATTGTCAGTGTTGTCTCCGCAGTTCCTATAAAATTGCCTTTTCCTGTCACAATTACACGATATTTCCCCACTTGTGCAGGTTCATCTGGATAAGAAACAATAAAATCCTTATTATAAACTAGCTTTGTGTTGTTCCAAACTACAGTTGGTATCGGTTTTTGCTTTCTCTTTCCACTCAAGGGAACCGCCATTTTCTCTATTGCCACGGCGTTTGACTGACCAATATCCACTGGTTTTATGCTAAAGATTCGCGTATAACTTCCTGTATAATTACCTTTTCCTGCCACAATTACTGTGGGTGGTTTTTTTGCACTTTCTTCCGCGGCATTCACATTGTTGCTATAACTTATCGTATAGTCCAATCCTGGTCTAAGTGGTTCTAATCCGCTGTACACTGTTATCTGGTCAAATGTCACTGCATTTCCCGTATATGTTTTCTGTTCGCAATCCTCCCACGCTGCCCAGATACCTTCCCATTTTGCATAAAGCGTAATATCGCCTATGCTACCTTTTTCTATAGAAGTAATGCGCTCCTGTGTTTCTGGATCATACCATCCTAAAAAGGTTAGATCTGGATTTTGATATTCTGGCGCTTCAAACGAAAACGTCTCCGTCTCAATTGTATACACCTCTGGATTTGCCGACGCGTTTGTTCCATATCCCAACGCATATGTAATGGTATAGGACACAGGTCGATAAATCGGCCGCATTGTAAGACTTTCCTGAATATGATTACAGTCGTGGTCCCAGCCTTCCCATTCATATCCCACATGCACAGCAGGCTCGGGCGGCACCACACTCTCGCCTTCTTTTACTAGCACTTTTGTTAAAAGCCTGTCATCCTTATCCAGAAAGGAAACCTGATAATATCGGTCCCACTTCGCATAGAAAATACGGTCGCCTCCACTTCCTTTCTCTATACCATTTATCTTGGTCTGATACGCAGCATCTGCAAACCAACCCGCAAAAACAAAATCTTCCCGCTCAGGCTTTTGTAATACTATATCGTCCGAATCTATCTGATATGTCATAGGATTGTCAGGACTGTTTACTCCCCCATTCAACACATAAGTAATCTGATAAGGCTTTGGCTCCCACTTGGCGTAAAATGTTTGGTTTTCACTGCTTCCTTTTGCGATAATATCAACTCTGTTCAGATATGTTGCATCTATATACCAACCTATAAAATTATAGTGTTCTCGAATGGGTTCTTTTAATAGAATATCCTCCATCTCCACATGATATTCTAACGGATTCTCTGGGTGATTTGTGCCGCCTTCCAACTCATAACATATCTGATACACAGTTGGCGTCCATTTGGCATAAAGCGTTTGGTCTCCGGTGCTCCCCTTAGAAATTGCAGTGATCGCTGTTTGATACTCTGATTCTGCATACCAGCCTGCAAAATCGTAACATGCCCTTGTCGGTGGTTCCAACACCAACGTATCTGTCTCCACATCATAATTTGTTACATTTTGGCTGCTGTTTATCCCTCCATTTAGAACATAGTCAATCTGATAGGAAATTTTTGTATAGACAGCCATAACCGTCTCGTCTTGAACAATATTGGAATACCTTCCTTTCCAATAAGAAAACGTATACCCCACAGGAGGCGTCATTTTTTTGTCTGGCGGTATGGCATATCCGCCCGCTGCAATAATCTGACGGTCAAAAACTGTTCCAAACTGGTCCTGAAACGTTACTGTGTAAACTTCGCCTTCTGTCTGATTGGAATCGTCCAAAACATAAATCGTGCTCCTTTCTGACAAAGCATAATTGGCTCTTTTGACATACTGAATCCTATCTTCCTTTTTCATAAAACCATAAATATTGTCTGTATCCTCTTTTGGCAGAGCAAATCGCACCTGTGCAGTATATGGCGGGTCACTACCCAAATCAATATAGGAAATATTTCTGCTGTTATTGTAATAAAGTTTGGTATTGTCCAATGCAAGACCGGAATAGGTGGTATCAATTGTAGTCAGTTGATCTGTCGTTGTACTAATTCCATTGTTGCCATATGCTCTGCTCTCCAACGTTTTATCTTTTGAAATATAGTAGTATTTTTGCGTATAGCTACTGTCATACAAAAGCGGGGAACAGACATCACGCCAAAATGCATTGTCATATTTTGTTCCATCTGCCTGAATGTCCACAATTCCGCTGCCTTTGGTCACATACCAATCATAGTGTTTGCTGTGATTGGTAGCACTTTTCTGAAATTCCTCGTCGGATTGCAGTAGATACGAATGACGCACCAATCCATATTTATCCCATGTTGGATCGTCCCAAGTCGCATCTAACTGATACAAACTGCCATCAATCGCCACAATATTCCATGCATGATTCATCGCATCACTTGTCACAATATAGCACTCTATCCCAAATTCATTCATTAAATATTTGTATGCAAGTGCATACCCTTGACAGACAGCAATGCGATTTACCAACACGCCATATGCGCTGTAAGACTCTTTTGGTATTGTTTTGTCCGCGAGGCGCTCCTTATCATACTCGCAGTTCAAAACAATATACTCATGTATTGCAATCGCTATCTGTAAGTCATCCATATCCTCTGTGATAATCGATTTCGCATTCTGCACCTCTGTATAAAATGCCTCCTCATCAATATTCTCAAAATATTGTGGAGAGATTTTTGTAATCAGTTTAGAAGTTTTATTGTAGGCTACCCCATATCCTGTTCGTGCATAGTACAAATCTGGGTGATCATTGACCACCGCATAGTATATTCCCAAAAGCTGCTTTCGGTCCTCTGTATTATCCCAGTAAAGCTCATACTCTGCAATCGGAATCGTTGCTGCCCGTTCTTTCAGCGCAGAGTACATTGTCTCCGCAAGGGCGTCAACATCTCCTATTGAAAACAGACTAATCCCACTCTCATAGCCTGCATCTTCATTTAAAACCCGATATCCGCCAGCCTGAAAAAGACAATCTGGATCGCCTTCCTCAAACGCTTCCACCTCACTGTCATCTATCCTTGTATCTGACAACATTGGATCGCGGTCAGTTTCCGTCTCTGTTTCTAATTCTGTTTCAATTTCTGTTTCCGTGGAGGACTCGCTCTCTAACTCAGTCTCTGTTTCCAGTTGTGTTTCTGTTTTTATTGAAGATTCGCTTTCTAATTGAGTCTCTGTTTCCAGTCGTATTTCTGTTTTTATTGAAGATTCGCTTTCTAATTGAGTCTCTATTTCCAGTTGTGTTTCCGTTTTTATCAAAGACTCGCTCTCTAGTTGAGACTCCGTTTCTGTTTCCAATTCAGAAGTTATCTCGTATTTTATCTCTGTGTCAGCTTCAGTTTTATCTTCTGTCTCCTGATTTGTTTCAAAAGAAAGCGGCTTCTCTTCTAAAAATTCTATTTCTGATTGGGATTGGTGCGCTGCCCCAATCGTCTCTGTCGCATAGGTTTTCTCTGCACAAAGCTGAAACACCATCAGCACCACCAACATACCTGACAGGATTCTTCTGTACATGTTATCCCCCTTTCTTTTATCTTAGAAATTGTCGTCCTATAGAATCATTATTATCTATTGTAACGCTTTTTCTGACACATTCCAAGTCATATATTCACGCTTTGTATATAAAATTAGAGAGCATGAGTATAGATATTTAAATTGAAATCCTATCTTCACTGCGTGTATGAAACAGAAAAAACACCTGCTTCAACAGATGCCTTTCACAAAACTACTGATAAAATATCTTATTCCAAAGTACCTAATACAACAGTTTCTATGAAAATAAAGGGTCACAGTCTATCCCCTAAATTTTTAGGAGGATCAAACCCCAATTCATATGCTTTTTGCAAAAATTCTTCCCTTGCAAAGACAATTGATGTTTTCCCCTGTTCATATCGTTCTAAAAAAATACAACATATAATTGAATTATATTTACCTATATTCGCCATAAATCAATCTCCTAAATATTTTAAAATTAAAACCTCTTCATTCAACCAAGTATTGGTACGTGTGGCGTAACGTTTTCTAAAAAGCTCAATGTTCTCCACCTCATATCCCACATTTTCTGCAATTTCAGCTAATAACTTAGCTGTTCGTATTGGTATATTAAAGTATGAGGCTTGATCTCCTACTACATATGCAAGTCTTGCATCTTTTTCCAGAATCGATTTTAATTCAATAAAATGTCTTGCCATCCCCCCAAAGTAAAGTTTTACTACACGAGAATACAATTTTTCAAAACCAGAAGTTTTTCCAAGCTCAATACGTTTTTCTTCAATTTCTTGACTCAATTTTGATATTGAATCTATATTTTCTACATATCGAAAATCGTCATCCTCTTTATAAACATTTTTCGTGTTTGAACGAATAAACTGTTTCTTCATAAATCTTAATTGTTCTTTATTATTGATATAATCCAATAAAACAGACTCTAATCTTGTTGTTCTTGAGTAATCTTTTTCGTTGGGATATGGAGGTGATGTAATAACAAAATTTACCTTTCTCTTGATTGGTAATTTACTTATCGAACGAGCATCTCCATTAATAATATCTGACATAGTATCACTTAAAAAAATATATTTTTGAAGATCCTTTTTCATGACAGAAATCTGATCAATCCAAATTGACACAACATCTACATCATATTTTTTCTTTCTGCTAATTCCAATTTCTGGGCCAAATTTTATATTACTATAAGAATATACAATATTTTTCGCTAGAGCAAGAAGGAAATAATTTTCATATTTTGAATGTGCTACAAGAATTGTTTCTTTTAATATTAGCACTTCATTCAAAGGTTTATCACATATAGAATTTTTTATTATCAATTTATTTTGTTCTTCTGTTAAACCTCTTAATTTTGTATTATTTTTTATTCTTATTACTGTCTCATTTGCAATTTTAATTGCTTCTAAATACATTTGGTCTGCGTCAGCATTCCAAGTGCATTTAGTAGTACTGGCAAAATATGCAATTAAATTAGCCTCTACACCAATAGAGGCAATCCCATGTTTTTTACATTCAACATTTGTTGTTCCTGTTCCACAAAAAGGATCTAATACTACATCACTTTTTCTTATATTAAATTTTTGAATATAATCTTGTACTAAATGTGGTGGAAAAGATAAAACAAATCGATACCAATCATGTACAGGAAAATCTATATCTCTGACTTTACTCTCATTGTTCACGTCAAAACTCCCTATTCTTTAGGAACTTTGAGAAAATAACATTGCAAGATCGCAAAGTTATTTTTTCAAAGTTTCTATTACTTAAAAGTAAAAAATTGTTGCCAAACAAGTTTTTTATTATTCACCACACTTTGTTTTTCCATTAAACTATTTCTTCTTTCTAAATTTATTCCTCGTCGAATGATTCGTCTATTAATTTAGTCTGCTCTTTATCAAGTCTTTCAAATCTTTTCATGGCATAGATTAACTCTTGCATAACCTTTATAACCTTCTTTGTCTCTAAGATTTTTAAGATTACATTTTCCAATTCAGTTTTTGTTGCATATTCAATTATATAATTAGCATTTTCCCTTTTAAATATTTCATCTGCGATCCCTTGTTCAAGAACAATTTTTACTGGATACATACCAATACCATATTCAAAAAACAAAACTCTATATTTATAATTTTCTATTTTAGGAGCTGCTAGAAAAATTTCAAATTTATAATCTTGATAGCCTATTACTCCTAGATTATCTTGAATATCTTTTTGTACGTTCGAAGTACCCAATGCAGATGCAATTGATGCAAAAGTAGACAACTGATCATAAGATTCAATAGGACCATTATATTGCCTTACCACACATTTGATAAACCCATTTGCAGCCTTTTCTAACTGATTTCCTAATTCTGCAATAACTGTATCTGGAGATATCACCTATTCTTCATCATAGTTTAGAATCCCATCAAAATTAAAATTATAACTCATATATCTTCCCCCTTTATCTCAAAAACAATTGGCAGATGATCGCTAATGTCTTTTCGTGGATGTCTCAATTTATCAACTAAAGAATATTTTTGCATTTCCACAATTATTTTTAAACAAAACAATTTCTCATGCTAGGACGAATCATTACTTGATCATAAATATTCCAAAAAGAATTGATAGGCTCACTGCCATTATGATAATATGTCCCTGGCGGATAACTAAAATCTCCAAATAAATTCCACATAGGATTATAAAACATTTTAAATGTTTTACCCATAATCAATCGGCTCCCTTTTTGAGCATCCTCTCCACTAGATATCCCATAAAATTTTGTTGCATTTAAACACCCTGAATCATAAGGATTCTCATTAATATCTCCTAATATAATTGTATTTTCAAGTTTTAATTTCTGTTCTAATTCATTAATATCTGCAATAATCATATCTATTACAATATTTCTTCTTTCTTGGTGATCAGAATAAATTCGACTGGGTAAATGTATTCCACATAAAATATATCTATTATCAATAATTTGTATGAATAATATTTATTTTGATTTGCAGGCATTACTTTTTTAATCGAACCATACATGATAATCCGATCACAACCAGAAGTTAAATATTTCTCTATGTATATACCTTTCTCTAGTAATTGATTAATTAACTTCTGTTCATTATCGTTATACTCTGCCAATACAATTATATCAATGTCATTTTCATATATAAGATCAACAATATAATTATTTATAGCCTTATTTTGATGAACATTCCAAAAAGCAAATTTCACAATACATTACTCTTTTTCATTTGTTAATAACAAGTGAACTGTCCATTATCTAAAACCTTTTTCTATCTTTAAACTCTATATCCGATATTTCCATGTTGCCTTTGACATATCTCACACAAAAACTGTTTTAGATATCTACTTCGACACAAGAAGTTTCTTTCTGTATTTACATACAAAACTTATGTGACATTGCAACAAATATTTATGTCTATTTTTTTGATTTCTATATTTCCTTGTCACAAGTATAACATAAACTTCTACTTTTCGCTACTTTAACCTACTGGATACAAACTAATACTCCATCCGACCCAAAATTACAATTGTAAATCACCTGTTTTGCACCATTGCATCATTAAAATTTCTAGCAACACTACTGCTTAATACAGACATTTATCATTTTTACAAGCAATATTAAAGAGCTAAAAACCGTTGATTTGCTTGGTTTTCAGCTCTTTTATTGTCACTCAAATTCACGAGTGCTTGATTTTTTCTTATGTTTGGGGATACGAGTGTATTTTATTTCAATTTTATTTTAATGAGGGCATTTATCGAATGTTTGAGTTGAAATATGGTCGCCAAATATATTTTTACCACATTTACTGCATCTTTGCCCTGAATAATAATCTACTTTGCAATGACCATCTGAATAAATATAATGTACGGCCTGTGTTCCATTTACATAAGTATGCGTACAGGTATTATATGGCTGTATTCCATTTTCTCCTTCATTATCATAATACACATTGCCGCTTTCATCTACAAAAATTACGTCTTCCTCAGCAGTAATATATGTTTCTATCTCATTCAAATATCCATTATTTTGTCCCTGTAGTTGTTCAGCACCCTCAATAAAAAATGATTGTACTTTGTCAGCATCATTATTTACATCCAAATATGCCACATCTTTTGACTGATATGCTGCTGCCGTTAGCGAGGAGGCAAAAACTCCTGTTGCAATAAGAATTGTTCCCACCACTTTACTGAGCAATCCAAATTTCTTTCTACGCTTCATCATATTCTTGATTCTCTCCTTTAGTTCCTTCTCACCTGCATTCTTCCCAAGACCCATAAAAGGCAATCTTGCACTGTATTTCCCCTCTGCAAAGTCCACAACCATATTCGCGTAATCCTTAATTTGTTGTGTATTCTTTCCCGCCAAAACTTTTTCGTCACAGTACATTTCTGCAACAATACTCCAGCGTTTCCAGAGGTAATAAACGAAAGGATTGTAAAAGTTCAAGAAGACCACTGCGAGCAAGAGTAATCTGACAAGATTATCTTTGACTTTAATATGTATCAACTCGTGATTCAGTGTGTCTTTCAGTCTATCCTGTGTGAAATCGGTATCTGGCAATATAACATTTCCATTTAGCAATCCTGTTGCAACAGGCGTACTCAATCCACGACAACGATAGACTTTTACCTTGACATTGCCACCAAGCATATGAATCATATCTGTCTCCATTTTGCTTGGATTGGAACAGTTCAACACTTTTTTATGTTCTTTTTTATAATTTCCCGCCATACAGAATATTAAATATATGCTTATTAAAATCAAAATAAATGTTACAATATATGAAAGTTCATTGCAAGCAGCTACTCCATTTTTATAAATGAAAATCAAATACCCACTATTGTTAATCTGCCCGCCTTTGCCTTGCAGAAATTTTCCTACTCTAAGCACTTTTCTCACCCACGCACCATAATCCATACAGAAATATGGAAATGGAATGAGAAATAAAGCAATTGTTATAGTGAGATAAACTTTGTGCCAAACTGTTGGCAAATGCCGTTTTGTATACACATATGACAGCATGTAAACAAGAATCACAACACTTCCCGCAAATCCCATTGTATGAAACAGACTCATTTCTTCGCTGCTACTAAAAGTATATACTAATTCGCTTTTCCTTTCCTAAATTTTTGTTTTGCCCTTGTTTTTAGGACTGAATGATACCTTGGATTTTAGAGTCTATTTGCTCACATTTCATACTGATTTTAACTATTTAGATTCCTCTTCTATCATTGCTCTGAGATTGTTTGCAACAGTGTCACTAATATTTCTTCCCCCAGTAAGCGCTGACAAAAAACGAATTACAGAGCCATCATACAATTCATCAAGCAAATACCTTGTCCGCACTTTCTCATACTCTGGAATTGTAAGTGCAGCATAGTACACCTTTTTCCGTCCGCGCATCTCTGTCCGAATCAACCCTTTGTCAATTAGTCGTCTTAAAAAGGTATTGACTGTCTGTTTTGCCCATACCTTCTCTGTATTGTTGCTCAAATATGTCATGAACTCAGAGAACATTTTTCCTGTTCCCTCTTCCCATAGGTAATCCATAATGAGCGCCTCTGAACGTGACATTCCTGTATCTGTTATCTTTGACATATTTTCTACTCCTCTCCTAACTACTCATTTTTGTTGCTTCCTATCCTATATATATTACTATTATTCCGTCATACTTGTAAAGCTTTTTTGACAAATTTTATTATTTTTCGTAACAGTTTAGCCTTTGGCTTCCTGTTACAGGCATCAAGCCATGCATAATCGTTTCACGCGATGGCTTGATGCATCTCAACCACTATGCTATTTGACGGACTTTGCAGCAAATCCAAAGTCCTGTACTGTAACTATTCTTCCACAAAAGATGCTTTTACCTCATCCAGCTCTTCGGGTGTCATATCGCATGGTTTCATCACCAAAGTCTGCCCATCATCCTTGTAGCGTGGGATTAGATGTACATGAAAATGAAATACAGATTGCCCCGCTATTTCATTGTTGTTTTGAATTACATTAAACCCATCACAGCCAAAGTTCTCTGTCATTTTCACTGCCATATCCCGAGCAAGCACAAGCGCCTTGGAAGCCGTGCTGTCATCAATCTCATACAGGTTTTTAAAATGTTCCTTGGGAAGAATCAGCGCATGTCCCTTTGTGACAGGGTTTAGGTCAAGTATCACCCGAAAATCCTCATCTTCATACAGAGTCCTCGATGGTATCATACCGTTTGCTATCTTACAAAATATACAATTTTCGTCCTTCATATGTTTCCCTCCATTCCACAGATCCCAATCCTTTTGATACAAGATTATATGATTACATAGTTATTTAAAAGCAAATAATAAGTCCAGTGTCCGCAGCACCTTGAAGTCACCCTTCATTTTCATATCTCCTGACATAAACGCTTTCTGAAAGGTCATACGCCCTTGCACAATCTCACTGATAATGTTTGAGGACACTTGCATTTCTACATCAAAACTATCCGTCTCCCCATAGAAACATTCCAACTCCGTATGATTTACCTGAATAATCAGCGGCAACTGCACTTCTGGCATATTGAATCGATAGACTGCGCGAAATCCCGGCTGCGGATAGAAATGCATCTTAAATTCCTGCAAAAACAGATTGCTGTCGGGTTCCTTTACATTCATCAAATCCTTAAACATACTGGCAAGTTCTTGGATATCCTCTTTCTGTTTCTGCACATACAGATCGTCACTGGCAAGCTCCGACAGTTGTTCTGCCTCCTGCGGAGTCAAATTCAGACTCTGCGTAAATGTAATCTTCTGTTTTACTGCCTGATTGCTGTTTGGAAAAATCGGCATCTTCTGATTGATAGAGCGATACATATCCTCTGTGCGCTTGTCAATCACTCTCGCGTAGCCCGCATTCTGCTCTAGTTCTGACACATCTGCAACATACCCACAAATTCCGGTAACCGGCCGACCGCCAAGAATTTCCCATGCCTCCGTAAGACTTTTTACCGCGTCATGCTCCCCGTAAGTGGTCGCCATAACAACCGGACACATATAGATTCCTGCAATTTTTTCCTTGTCGC
This sequence comes from Lachnospiraceae bacterium UBA3401, assembly GCA_002358575.1. Taxonomy (GTDB): domain Bacteria; phylum Bacillota; class Clostridia; order Lachnospirales; family Lachnospiraceae; genus COE1. Next base: position 28,801 of record DEPD01000138.1, read on the forward strand.
CGTACAGCCAGCAGGCGTCCAGAAACTGCTGCATATAACCGCCAACACCATACCATTCCACCGTCGTTGCAAGGATAATACCATCTGCATCTTTCAAGGTCTGCGGCAGCGTGACAATATTATTTTTTAGATCATACAGATCATAGCGCTCCACGCTGACATTCAATTCACGCAACACCTCTTGTATCTTATTTAACACGTATAATGTTGGGTCTCCAATCAGTCCCCTGCCCCCGTAATAAATGTTAATTTTCACCTTTTTATCAACCTCCTTCATTCTGTGCGTCTGGTCTGAAATGTTTCTATCACATGCATCACTGACATTATTAGCAGACCGCAAACGAGTCCGCCTATATGCGCCGCATTGTCAACAAGCGCTGCCCTCGCACCAGAATAAACCATATACACAATTGCAAAAATCATTCTGCCCACAGAAACACTTTCATATGCACTTGGCATTTCCTTGCCATTTTGGTCTAAAATATCTATCTGGTCCGATTCATTGCCCGCCCCAAACGCATTATAATGCGTTCTGCGCCTTCTATCACGCGCGACAACAAGGATAAACAACGCCCCAATTAGACCAAATATCGCTCCGCTTGCACCAACTGCATCATAAATATGTCCTGTCAAAACTGCATACACTATTGAAAATGCCCCTGCACCAATCCCGGACAACAGATATAGCACCACAAAACGGAAATGTCCTATTGACTGCTCCACCATCTGTCCCAATCCAACTAGAAAAATCATATTACTGACAATATGTTCTGCATCTGCATGAAGAAACATCGCTGTCACAAGCCGATAATATTGTTTCCCGACAAGAACCTTTTCTGCATTTATGCTACCAACATTATACACTACTTCACCGATTTGTGTACACAAAATATATCCGACAATATTCAGCCCTAATATCACCAATGTCACACAATAATCGCGCCAGTGAACTGTCCTTTCCTGTTCCATCACCCACACCTTTCCCACAACCATTTATCCTACTACTATCAGTCTAGCACCATACAAGGCCTTCGTCAACCAAATAGATTTTCGGAGTTTTTGTATGTCAGTCAACACAATGTCGTATGAACAATAAGGAACAGTTCCTAACCATGGAAATAATACGTGCACAATTGCAAACTTTTACTGGTAGACTTTTTATCGGTCAAATGATATACTTTTTTATAGTTCCACAGGCAAATTCGACATATATACTGAGCGTCAGATAAATCTGCCACTCAGCATAATATGATGCGCACAGCCGCCAACAGAATTATGCCGTTGTGTGGCTGTGGCTGGCGCAATACTTACAGCGGATTTTATCTGCTGTAAGTATAACAATGTACAAGGGGGATCGAGATGAAATTAGGAAACAGTTTTTTTCATGCACGAAAAAAAAGCGGATTGACGCAGGAGGAAGTTGCCCAAAAGCTAGGTGTAAGCAGACAAACCATCTCTAAGTGGGAAACCGACGAGACACTTCCAGATATCCGTCAGTCAAAAAAAATGGCAATTCTGTACAACGTATCACTGGATGACCTCATTGAATTTGATGCAGATATCAGAGAAATTGAGCAGGCAATAGAACGAACGAGTGCAGAAGCAGAGTCAAAAATTGACTGGACAGCCGCATGGGGAAAGAAATACCCTATTTTGCTTCAATACCAAAATGAGGTGAACATACCAAACTATAAAGTTCGTCTGACAGAAATGCTGGACGAACTGAAAAAAGAATATGGATACAATGATCTTGATGCCTTGTTGGTGTTAAAGGATATTCTGGCTCAAACATGGAAACACGTATGACATTTTTGTATTCCTTTCTGCATCTGTTGGTGGACGGCATCTGCACATTCGCTATGTTTGGCAAATTCCTGCCACTTGGAAATCAAGCTGTAGACTTTCTTCTATATAATTTTTGTGCTTTTGCACTACAGATGCCATTCGGCGCCATATTGGACCTTGCTGAAAAGCAAGAAAAGTGCCCACACACTACAAAAATCCCTTATTTTGTGGCAATTAGCGGTGTTCTATTCACACTTCTTGGCACGATCACACACCCAGTTGTGCTAGGAATTGGCAATGCATTATTCCACGTTGGCGGCGGTGTTGGAACAATCCATGAAGATTATACAAAACATTGGCAAGGCAAAGGACTTGGTATCTTTGTTGCTCCCGGAGCACTCGGCTTATATCTTGGAACACTCGCTGCCAAAAATGGAATTGCACAATACTGGCTTTGGGTCGTTAATATTATCATACTGCTCTGCTGTGTTATTGCAACACGCATTTTACAATCATTTTTTAATCGACAGAACGCCAGCAGCAATATCAATCAAAATCTCTATCCGCCATACAGCACTTGCAAAAACACTCCTGCGTTTTGTTTGGCACTCTGCTGTCTGCTGGTTGTTATCTTGCGTTCCTATATTGGTATGACTGTTGTGTTTTCATGGAAAACTTCTATATTTAGCGGGCTTCTTGCCGTACTGTCCATTGTTCTTGGAAAAATGGCTGGCGGCTTTCTAGCCGCGCGCTATGGAATTTTCAAAAGTTCTATTGTGTCCTTGATTTTGGCGGCAATCGCTTACTTTTGCTCCTCTGCAATGCCATTTGGCATTGCCGCACTGTTTCTATTTAATATGACAATGCCTATCACACTGTATTTGATGATTTGTAGCTTTCCACAAATGCCAGGTTTTTCCTTTGGTTTTTTAACCTTTGGTCTTTTTCTTGGATTCCTGCCTGCCTATTTGGGCCTTCCTGCTATGGCGAGTGGACATCTTATAGGTTGTGTGGGAAGTGTGCTTTCCATGCTCCTTTTATGCACGTGGGCACCCAAAGGAAGAATGTCAACAAAGCTGATGGGTACCCAGCGCGGCGAGTACACAAAGTAACCTTTCCCTACTCGATTGCACGGAGACGTTCAAAGAAATATGTCACCATAAGGAATTGTAGGAAAAT